>JBEEON010000001.1:0-8769 GCA_041191625.1 Actinomycetota bacterium
CGGGCATCCTCGAGTGCCGCCTTCAGCTCGGGCGACAGCGTGCCCGGGTCTGTCGGGTTCTCGGGGTCGACCGGGGTAACCGGAGTTTCAGAACCCGAGTCACCGCCAAACAGCGAATCCAAGGCCTGATCCAGGGTGTCCTCGAACGCGATCGAATCACCGAACGCCACGAGAATCTTGCGCAGCAGCGGGTACGAGGTCTCGCCGGTGGACTGCACGTACACGGGTTGGACGTACAGCAAACCGCCACCAACGGGAAGGGTCAGCAGGTTACCGGCGATGACCTCTGAGGTGCCCTGGCGCAGCAGGTTGAGCACCTTGCTGACCTCGGGGTCGGTGTCGAACTGGGTTTGCACCTGACCGGGGCCAGGAACCGTGGTCTGCTTCGGCAGCGTCAACAGGGTGAGCTTGCCATAGTCGGGTCCCGGATCCGAGTTCGCCGAAAGGTACCCGTACAGCACGTTGCGGGTGGTCGAACCCGTCGACTTCGGGATGAACGTCGAATAAATCGAGAAGGCGGGGTTATCCGAACCCGGCATCTGCATCGTCAAGTAGTAGGCAGGCTGATGCTTGGGGTCCTCCGTGGACGATACCGGGTCGTTGGGTGTCACCCAGGTGTCCTCGGACGAATAGAAGGTGCCGGGGTCGGTCACGTGGTAGTTGCCCAGAACTTCACGCTGCACCTTGAAGAGGTCCGAGGGGTAACGCACGTGCTCGATAAGGCTGTCGCTCATCTTTGACATCGGCTCGATGGTGGTCGGGAAAATGTTCGACCAGGTGTTCAACAGCGGGTCTTCCTCGTCCCAGGCATACAGGGTCACCGAACCGTCATAGGCGTCGACGGTCGCTTTCACCGAGTTGCGAATGTAGTTGATGTCACCGATTGCCATGACGGAACCCGCGGTGTAGGTGTCCTGAATTGCGGTCTCCATGTCGACCTGGGTCGAGTACGGATAGTTGCCCGAGGTGGTGTACCCGTCGACAATCCACACGATGCGGCCGTCGACCACAGCGGGGTAAGGATCGCTATCCAAGGTCAGATACGGCGCAACCTTGTTGACACGCACCAGAGGGTTGCGTTCGTACAGGATCTGCGAATCCGCGGTGATTGCATCGGACAACAGGATCTGTTCCGATTGGAAGTGCATCGCATACACGAGGCGAGTAAAGATGTTGTCGAGCTTCGGCCCGCCATCCCCCGCGAACGTGTAGGTGGCGTTAGCGGCATCGCTGTCCGAGTTCGCGGACGGGTAGTCGAGCTCCAGTGCGCCCTTGTCGTTGGTTCCACCGACGATCGAGTACTCAGGCGAGTTTTCACCGAAGTAGATTCGAGGCTCATAGTCACCGAGGTTGCCCGAGACCGGGATACCCGACTCGAGGAACTGGGGCTGACCGTCCACCGTACGCTTGTTGCCATATGCGGCGACCACACCGTAACCGTGGGTGTACACGATGGTGTCGTTGTACCAGCTCTGGCTGGACTGGCCGGCCTGGTTCAGTTCACGCACCGCGAGAACGGTGTCCTGCTTTTCGCCATCAATCGTGTAACGGTCGACATCGAGGTGGTCCGCAAAGTTGTAGTACTGGCGGAACTGTTCCAGCTGGGCGAAAGCGTCGCTGACGAGACCCGGGTCGATGATGCGAATGTGCGCCGTGGTTTCGGCATCGGCGCGCAAGGCTCCGGGGGTAGCGTCGGTCGTCGCCTCGTACGGCACGGTCTCGACGGTATCGACACCAAACGCCGCGCGGGTCGCTTCGATGTTACGAGTGATGTATTCCGCCTCGAGCGTTCGAGCACTGGGGTCGACCTGGAAACGCTGCACAATCCAGGGGTACCCCGCACCGATCAGCAGACTCGACACGATCAACATCGCGACACCCACGATGGGCAGACGCCACTTGCCGGTGATCGCGGTGAAAACAAAGAACACGGCGATTACTGCGGCAATACCCGACATGATCTGGTGACCGGGAATCACGGCGTTGGCTTCCGTGTACCCCGCACCGGTTGCGAGGAATCCCTGACCCTGGACGACCAGAGTGTGGTACTGGTCCAACCACAGGCTGGCCGCCTGTGCGATCAGGTACAACGAGGCGGTCACAGCGAGCTGGACTCGAACGGTCTTTGAAATCACGATGTCACGACCCGTGATTCGAACCCCGCCGTACACAAACGAGGTACCCGCACCGAGCACCAACGCAATGAGTAGGGCTGCCGATACAAACTGCACCACAGACTGCAGCAACGGCAGCTCAAAAATGTAAAAGGAAACGTCCAAACCGAACTGAGGGTCGGTCGTGCCAAACGGCGTGCGGTGCACCCAACCCAAAATGATGGGCCAATTCGCGGCCGCGGCCATCGCCGCCAACAAACCCAACAATGCGGGGCCCACATACATGAGCAGGCGGCGCAACGGTTCGATGGCCTGACGGTAACGCTCTGCTCCCTCGGACAGGCGCACCGTCATCGGGCGCATCCGGAACGCGATCCACATGCTGAACCACACCGGCAGGGCCATACCCACGAAGCCGACAGCACCGATGGCGAGCATCGCGCCCCACTGCGTGAACAGCACAGCCTCGAAGCCGGTCTGCTGGAACCACAGCACATCAACATAGATGGAGGCGAAGCCAAAGAACGCGGCAATCAGCACACCCAGCACAGCGACGGTGACGGTGAGCGGTGAACGGCGACGGACGGAAGCGGTGGGGTTAGACAAAACTGACTCCTTCGTTACCTAAATGCTACCCGCGCCACAAATCAGGGCGCGAAATATCGCTGACAGCATCGAGCGGGGTTACAGTGAAAATGAAAGTTGAAGGGAAAAGTCATGGACTTCGCAGCATCTGTCGGATCGGGTTTCAAAAATTACGGAAACTTCCGCGGCATGGCCACACGTTCCGAATTTTGGTATTGGGTGTTGTTCACCGTGCTGGTCTCCGCTGCGACGTGGACAATCGACCAAGCTCTCGGCGGAACCACTGTTCCCGCACTCGACCCCGCGCTCGACACGGGCAACGCTGACCTGAACTACGCCATCGCAATGCTGAACAAGCCCACGGTGGCATCCAACATCGCATCCATCATTTTGTTGCTGCCCACGCTGAGCGTCACGGCACGACGATTCCACGACGCTGGGTTCTCGGGCAAGTGGCAGTGGTTGCAGGTCATCCCGTTCATCTTCACCTTCGTGGGACTCATCGCGCTGACCGTGACCGTGGGTCTCCAACCGGAAACCACTGGCTTCGACATCGAGATGGCGATGGGAGCGCTCGTCGTCATCGGATTCGCCACCGTTACGGCCATCGGCTACTTCGTCTTCCAGCTGGTGCTGACACTGCGCAAAACCCGCACCGAAGCTGACGGAAACAAATACGCCGTCAAGTACGCCGACACCGTCAAGGCTCCAGGTGAGCCCGAGGCGGGTTCCGCGCAGTAGTCCGGAACACCGTCGCTCTTGCGGGATTGCTTCCCATGGTGCACGCTCAAGGTACACAAAACAGGGGGCGCCCATGAAGTTGCTTCAGCACATCTCATCCGGTTTTCGTAACTATGCGAACTTTCGAGACCGTTCCACGCGTGCCGAATACTGGAGCTGGACTGTTTTCGTTGCGGTCGGCATGATCACGATCCCTCTCGCGGAAGCGGCGATCGCTCCCACTGCAATCGTCACAAACCTGGGCAACGAAGCGACTCTGATCCCCCGAAGCTATCTGGTCGCCAGTGAACTGTTCGACCTCGTCACCCTGGTGCCCACCCTCGCAATCACGGTCCGAAGATTCCGCGACGCCGGGGTATCCCCGCGTTGGGTATGGCTCCAAATACTGAACATTCCGTTCATCGCACTTGTGTTGTTTGGTGCATTCAGCAATGAACTTTTTCCGATGGAATCGTCGATGTATCCCGTTGCCGTACAAGAACTTCATGTCATTTGGGCGGCACTCGGATTCTTCCCGAATCTTTTTCCCACACTCATCATCGGGTTCGGATATGGGATATTCCAGACCGCGGTAACCCTGCGAAAATCACGCCCAGCCCCCAGCACGAATCCCGTCAATCTGTAAACATCAGGGTGTTGCTCAGACGATTCATAGAAAATTTCGCACACTGGAAGTATCAACACAAAGGAGAGTCCCATGGACTTAATCACCGCAATCAAATCCGGCTTCCGTAACTATGGAAACTTCCGTGGCATCGCCACCCGATCCGAGTACTGGTTCTGGATCCTGTTCCTCGTCCTGGCGTTCATCGTTCTGTCGGTCCTCGAGTCCGCTCTGTGGCCCGTGCAGTACTACCCCGGCACAATGATGACGACCCCGGGAGCGTCACAGAACAGCCCGCTGTCCGACATCTTTGGTCTGGGAATCCTCGTCCCCACGTTGGCCATGACTGTCCGCCGATTCCACGACGCAGGCTTCTCGGGTAAGTGGCTGTGGCTGCAGGCCGGAACGCTTGTGTTGCTGATCATTGGCGTGATGGGCTTCGGCATTGGTATGTCACAGATTTTCTATGGCCCCATGACGGGTTCTTCGACTGGCTGGGACATCATCGGCGCAATCATGATGGCAGTGGCTCCCGCACTGTTCTACGCTCTGGCGTACAACATCTTCCAGCTGGTCGTCACGTTGCGCCCCAGCAAGAGCGCTGCGGCAGGCAACAAGTACGCAGTGGCTCCCGCCGAGACTGTGACCGTTGTGGAACCCGCAGCACCAGTCGCCCCTGCGGCAGTCGCCGAAGTTGTCGAAGCTGTGGCTGCGGATGCGGCACCAGCCAAGCCCAAGGCGGCAGCAAAGCCCAAGGCGGCAGCAAAGCCCAAGGCAACTCCCGCAGAATCCGCTGACAAGCCTGCGGCCAAGCCCAAGGCCGCACCGAAAAAGCGCGCTACGACCGAGGAATAAATCCCCGATTAATTGCAGGCCGGCAGCACCGAAAGGTCGCTGTCGGCCTCAATTGCGTCCAGGGCCGTCAGCGCGTCGCCCAAGTCCTCCACCGCAAAGACCTGCAGCCCGTCGGGGATATTGCCCGCGACCTCATCACAGTTCGAGGCGGGCGCGAGGAAATATTCGACACCGGCGTATCGGGCGCCATACATTTTTTGCACGATGCCACCGATTCCGCCGACAACACCCTCAGCCGTGATGGTGCCCGTACCGGCGACATTGTGGCCACCGTTCAGGTAGCCCGGGGTGATCTTGTCGACGATACCGAGCGCAAACATCATTCCCGCGCTGGGGCCACCGACATCGTCCAGACGAATCGACACGTCAAACGGGAACTCGTAGTGGCTGCTGACAATCACGCCGATGACGGGCACCTGGTCGGTGTCGTTGTTAAACACCACCGGGATATCGGCCTCAATTTCGACGCCATCGCGCAGAAGAACACAGTGAGCAATGTTTCCCTCGCCGACCTCGGCGATTACCTCACTGATGCGGGACGAGCTGCCCACGTCCTTGCCATCAATTGAGACAAATACATCGCCGACCTCGAGCACTCCCTCGGACGGGAAATCTGATTTTGTCCCCTCGACCCGCAGGTAGGACGTGTACTCGATTCCCTGCGAGGACAGTGCGGCAGCAATTGCTTCACGCTTCGAGGACTCCATCTCGAAATTCGCCGACTCCTGGGTTTCCTCGTAGGTCGTCCCCTCCGGGAAAAACACCTCCATCGGAACGACCGCGGAATCGGGCCGCAACCAGGCGGCAAAAATGTCAAACCATGTGGGTCGACCTTCGGGTGAACCGACGAGGGATACGGTCAACATGGACAGCGTGCCCTCGGTGTCATACGTCGTCACGCCGTCGACCGTGATCAGTTCGTGTTCGGTGCCATCAGAGCCCTCGGCGGAACCCAGGGTGTCGTACACGGGACCAGGAGCCTCATACACGTAGGGAACCGGGACGGCGGTCAACGCTGCGGCGCCCACAACGGCGAGCAAAATGAACGATGCACCCACCGTTTTGCGGCCCCACCGTGGCGTACGCTGCTCGAGCTGTTCGTCGGTCACATCAACACCCTTCGTCGAATTCCACCCTAGGTGATGAAGCTGGCAGGTACGGTTGATGCATGGCGGAAGAAGAATTCGACGACATCAACGAGATGTTGCGTAAATTTCTGGCGGGTGGCACCGACTTTGACCTGTCCAAGTTCGCTGCGGCCGCTGGACTGCCCCAGGACCCTGCCACCCTTTCGGCTCTGATGGCCCAGCTGCGCAACGCGGTACAGCACGGCACCGACGGAATCTCGGAACAGATGGCACGCGACAACGCCACCGCTGTTGCTTCGGAAGGCTCCCACGCCACCTCGGCGGACGACACCACCGCACTGACCGCGGCCTTGGGGCTCGCAGCGCTGTGGGTCGACGAGGCCACAACCGTCCCCCCGCTGTCCACCATTCCCACCCTGATGACGAGACCCGAATGGGCGCGCGCCGCTCTGCCCGCGTGGATCCAGTTCGCGGAACCCGTCGCGCAGTCGATTTCTCGTGCAGCGGAAACCGCGATCACGAGCCAGATGGGGATGCAACCTGGAGACGATGCGGACCCCAACATGTCGGGCGCGCTGCCCGCAATGCGCAGAGTCACGGGCACGCTGTTTTCGGTGCAACTGGGTCATGTTGTCGGCCAGCTCGCACGCGAGGTTGTGTCGGGCGGAGATATCGGCCTCCCCCTGATTTCCGGGTCCCACGACCACGACGTGCGGGCCGTCATGGTCCCCCAAAACGTCGCCGAATTCGCCACCGACTTGGGTGTCAGCGTCGACGAGGTTCGGCTGTACCTCGCCGCACGAGAGATCGCTCATGCGCGCCTCTTCCGTCACGCCCAATGGCTGAAGTCACATGTGGTCGCCGCAATCACCGATTACGCCCGAGGAATTCACATCGATTCCGAGCGAATCGCCGAGGCACTCGAGGGAATTGACCCCGCGAACCCCAGCGAAATTCAACAACTAATGGCGAACGGTTCACTGATTCCGCCGCGCACGGAGGAACAACAACACGCTTTGGGCCGGATCGAAACCATGCTCGCGCTGATCGAGGGTTGGGTCGACACCGTCGTCGCCGATGCCACGGTGCGACTGCCCGGGGGTACCGCGATCGCCGAAATGGTGCGTCGTCGACGCGCCGCGGGCGGACCCGCCGAGAAAGCCATGGCAGGACTCGTTGGGCTCGAAATTCGACCACGCCGGTTGCGCGAGGCCGCCGCGCTGTGGCGCGCCGTCACGGACACGGCAGGCATCGAGGCGCGCGACACCCTCTGGGATCATCCCGACCTGGTACCCACCGATTCCGACATCGATTACCCCGCGGCACTCCACGCCCGCATGAGCGCGGGAGCTGGGGCATCCGATGACATTGATTCCGAACTCCGGGCGATGCTCGACGACGGTGTGGACGAATAACCACACTCGAATTTCCGCTGTGCCACCCTTCTGGAGTGCTCATCAGAATTCATCCCAGCGTTCCCGTCGTGTGGCGGAATCACACCGAAGTCCAGATCGGTGTTGACCCCGTTCGGCTGGTTTTGACTATTGATTCCCGGGAGCGGGCACACGCACTGTCGGCCATGATTCGAGGCGACACCCTCGACACCATTGCCGGGCTGTGGGGTCGCAGCGACTTCGAGCACGTACTGCAGGCACTCGGATCCGCAATTCAACCGCCCGCACCACCCGCCGCTCGAACCGTGGTGGTCGACGGGCCCGCACACTCGGCCGAAACGATCGCCACAACGTTGCGCTGTGCCGGTCACCATGTGTCACTGGCGGCACACACCGACCAGGATTTCGGTGGGCGCCCCGACCTGGCGGTACTCACCAGTTCGTTCACTGTGTCGCCGTTGGACTACCAGCGGTGGATGGCCGCTGATGTGCCCCATGTGCCGGTGGTGTTCGGCGAACGGACAATCGCCGTCGGGCCAATCATCGTCCCCGGGGTTACCGCCTGCGTGTCCTGCATCGAACGACACCGGTCGGACGCCGACGAGGCGTGGACCGCCATCGGCCCCCAAATTTGGGGGCGCACCTCGACACTCGATGTGGCACGAGTGGGCGTGCACGTCGGCGGCGAGGTGTTACGCCTCATGGGCACCCGTTGGGGCGCCACCGTCGAAATCGACGGTCCCACCCTGCGCCGTAAGGACGGATACGTCGAACGTCACCCGTTGTGCGTGTGCGCCGAACTGCCGGTTACACCGACGCCAGGAAACGGCTGGGAGCCCGACGAGCCGACTGCGCACCCTGCTGCTGTGCCCAACTCATCGTCAACGAACGACCCGCTCGGGTGATCCCCACATACGCCAACCTGCGCTCTTCGGCGACGGCCGCCTCTGTCGAAGCCAACGACAACGGCAGCAAACCTTCGCTCATGCCGATGATGAACACGCGATCCCATTCCAGACCCTTGGCACCGTGAATTGTCGACAGGGTCACCGCCGAAATTGCGGGCTCAGAGTCACGCTCAGCATGTTCCGTCAGGTTCTTGACGAGGCTCGCAACGGTGGCCTGCGCCGGCAAGTCACGGGCAATGGTGACGAGAGAATTCAACAGCGTCCACACGTGACGGTCGGGGGCCGACTCGGGCGGCTTCGACGACCACGCGAACCGTTCCCGAATCACGACGTCCAGTGACAACGCGCCGTTCGCCTCGGGGTCCTGACTCTGCGCACCACGCAACAACATCAGTGTTTCTTTAACCACCTGCTCGTCAAAGAACCGGGCCCCGCGCACCCGGAACGGAATTCCCGCCTCGGCGAGCGCCGTCTCGATCG
>JBEEON010000002.1:0-8557 GCA_041191625.1 Actinomycetota bacterium
ACCGTTTCCGCCTCGAGGAAATGGAACAACTTTTCGGCGATGCAGTGCTGGAACCCATCATCGAAGAAACGCTGACGATGCAGCAGGCCACGGGTGCGGCGACCCCGATCCACCGTTGGCCGGGCAACACGGCCCAGGGTCTCGCAGCGACGTTTGATTCGCTACTCGATCAGATCCTGACGCCCACGGTCCCCGACGAGGACTAGTCCGCGTTCAACGGTTCGCTACTGCCCGGGCAGGAGTGCGACGAATTGTGCCGCCCACAGTGTGGCGCGAACGCTGTTGTTAGTTAGCTGGCGCGCGATGCACGCTTGATGGCGAGTTCGTCCATCGGTGCGTTGACGTCTACGAGTTCCAGGTCGATCAGCGAGGTTTCGACTTCGCGCAGGACCTTGCCCACGGCGATACCGAAAACGCCCTGTCCGCGGTTGACGAGGTCGATGACTTCGTCGCTCGAGGTGCACATGTAGACGGATGCGCCGTCGCTCATGAGAGTGGTTTCGGCGAGGTCGTTGATGCCCGAGGCGCGCAGCTGCTCTACGGCAACACGGATCTGCTGCAGCGAGATTCCGGTGTCGAGAAGACGCTTGACAAGTTTCAGAACGAGGATGTCGCGGAACGAATAGAGACGCTGTGATCCGGAACCGGATGCGCCACGCACGGTGGCGGGCACGAGCTCGGTGCGGGCCCAGTAGTCCAGCTGGCGGTAGGAAATGCCGGCAGCGTTGGCAGCCACCTGACCACGGTAACCCTCGGTCGGCTCGTCACCGACGTTGGCAAGCATGTCGCTCATCCGTTTCCTAACCTTCACGTTTAACTTGAAACTTTGTGTTCTCACACTAGCGACAGTTCCGGAGGATTGCGAAGTTCATCTTCCGCGTGTCGCGTTAGCCGATGTTGTCCTCGACAGCGCGCATCACAACCGAAATCCGCAACTGCTCAAGGTTCGACGCCAAATCGCGTGCCACATCCACAGCCTTCTGGCGACCCACTCGGCTGGCGCTCTTCACATAGGGCAATACCGCCGAATGCACGATCGCCGCGTCCTTCTCTGCCTGGACACGCAGCTGCTGCAGGTGGCGGGGTTCGATACCGGCCTTGTACAGGTTCACCAGTGCGGACATGGTCTTTACTGCTTCTTCGGTGAACAGTTCCGCGGGAGCCAACAGTTTCACCGAAATTGCGTCACTGAGCAACGACGCCGAAGCACCGGTCTTTTCCAGCAGCTCGGCTCGGGTGTAGCGCACGTCGATCGACAAAATCGATTCCACGGTAATGGACTGACCACCGGGCAGAGCGGGCGCCTTGCCGGCATCCATGTCGGCCAAGATCTCGCGAATAACACGCAACGGCAGGAAGTGGTCGCGCTGCAGGCTCAACACCACGCGGATGCGCTCTACCAACGGGAGCGCGTAGGTGCGGTATCCACCGGCACTACGCTCGGGCAGAACCAAGCCCTGGTCTTCGAGGAAACGAATCTTCGACGAGCTCAGCTCGGGAAATTCGATCGACAACTTTGCGAGAACCTGTCCGATGGACAAGTTACTCGCGGAATCCTTGGGAAGAGGAACCGCACCCATTCGTTACGCTCCAGTGCCCACATCGTGCCGCGACGCATAGAACGTCATACGGTATTTGCCAATCTGGACTTCGCACCCATCGGTCAACGGCGCCGAATCGACGCGGCCGCCCTGCACATAGGTGCCATTCAAGGACGTCAGATCCCGAATGGTGAAGTTCTTGCCCTGACGGGTGATCTCTGCGTGACGGCGTGAAACCGTGACATCGTCGAGGAAAATTTCCGCGTCGGGGTGGCGACCGGCCACAACGACATCGGTGTCGAGGAGGAAACGAGCTCCCATGTTGGGGCCACGCCGCACGATAAACAGTGCGCTTCCAGGAGGCAGGGCACCAATCGCCGCAAGTTCCTCAGAAGAAACGTCGCCAACGAGTTCGTCCAAGCGGTGTGCGAATTCGTTGCCGAATTGCTCCGTCGAATGACGAGTGTCGTTGTCGCTCATGCTGCCTCCGTTGTTCACACTACCCGAAAATCAGGCGGTTGTGTCGACGGATTTTTCGCCCCACAACGACCTCAAATAGCGAACCCCCGTCACCCAGTACACGAGCGCACCAATTCCGCCGAGGAACCAGCCCAATGCGGCAACGAGTTCAGAAATTGCTCCATCGGGAAGCAACGAGCTGATCACGATGGTGGGGAAAGCGATGAACAGGACAAAAGTGGCAACCTTGCCCAGGTAATTCACCGGCGGAATGTCGTCGAAACGGCGTCGTTTAATCAGATAGGCGAAGAGCAGCACAATGTCGCGCGCCAACACGATTGCGAGCAGAATCCAGGGAATCATCCCCCGCACCGACAGTGCCACAACACTGGCGGCAATAAACAGGCGGTCCGAGATTGGGTCCAGCAGGGTTCCGAGTCGGGTGACCTGATTGAGTGCGCGCGCCAAAAAACCGTCGACGAAATCACTGGACGTCGCGGCGATGAGGACAATCAGCGCCGCCGAGTCCTGGCCGGAAATCAGCAGCCATAGGAAAACGGGGACCGACAGTAGCCGGAGAAAAGAAATGACGTTGGGGATAGTCCAGATCCGATCCATACCCGTACGCGCCATACGGTGATTCTATGGGGTGTGGCGCGGCAATTCGTGGGCACTCGCGCGGTTAACATAAATCCATGTCGTGCGTACGTTTCAACACCCCCGCCCAGCGCCAACAGATGATTGACGTGTCCAATGGCGTGCAACGTGACGAGCCGATCGCCCAGTTCCTCGGTCCGGTCATGACTCAATCAAAGATCGACCGGTTGCGTTTGATGGCAACCAGCGACAACCCCAAAATTCGCGAAACCGTTGCGGCATCACGGCACACCCCCGAAGAACTTTTCGAGGCCCTGTCCAACGACCCCGAACCCGGTGTCCGAATGTGGCTCGCCCGTAACGAGCACGTCCCTTGCGACATTTTGCGCAAACTCGCCCACGATCCCGACGAGACGGTTCGGTCGTTTGTGGCCATCAACTTCTTTGTGCCAGCCGACGCCATGGGCGACCTGGCCCACGACGAAAGCCCTCGCGTCCGCGCGCTCGTGGATTGGAAGGCAAAGCTCGCAGCGGCGAGCTAACGTCTAGTTCAGCCCCAGCGCCCTGGATGCATCCGCCAAGGCCTGTGCCGAGCGGTGGAACGATTCGAGTTCCCGATCGTCGAAGTCCACGTCGAGCACCGAGGCAACACCCGTCGAGTTGACGACGGAGGGCACGCTCAACGCAATGTCGGTGACACCGTGGTAATCCGTCAACACACTCGACACGGGCAACACCGCACCCTCGTCCGACAAAATGGCCTCGACGATCCGGGCGCCACTCAGACCAATTGCGTAGTTCGTTGCCCCCTTGCCGGCAATGACGGTGTACGCGGCAGTTTTGACCGACTCGGCGATATCGTCCAGCTCGCTGGCGGGGATTGTCTGTCCCGTCGAATCCCGCCACGACGTGACCGGCATCGGACCGATTCGGGCCTGTGACCACAACGGGAATTCCGAGTCGCCGTGCTCGCCGACAATGTATGCGTGAATCGAGCTGGTTGCGACACCGGTGCGCTGGGACAACATCCACCGCAGTCGGGAAGAATCCAAAACCGTCCCGGACGAAAAAACCCTGTTCGAGGGTAGGCCGCTGAACTCGAGTGCCGCCTTGGCCAAAATGTCGCAAGGGTTGGTGACCAACAGGAAAACGGCGTCGGGTGCACGCTCGACCAATGCCGGCATGATGTCCCGCAGAATTCCCACATTCGTGCTCGCGAGGTCGAGTCGGCTTTGGCCCGGGTTTTGCTTTGCTCCTGCCGTGATCACCACCACGTTGGCGCCCTCCACGGCGGCAATATCTCCGCCGCCGAACACAGTGGACGAACCGGTGAATTGGGTACCGTGAGCCAGGTCCAGAACCTCGGCTTCCGCCTTGGCCGCATTGACGTCATAGAGCGCGATCTCGCGGGCCGAGCCTCGGATTAACGACGCGTAGGCCACCGAAGTTCCGACAGCCCCAGCTCCGATTACCGCAAGTTTTGAATTCGTAACGACTCCCATGGAGCCATTGTGTCACGCGGTGACGGAAGTCGTTGCGGCACGTCGAGAACCGCCACCGATCTGACGCACAAACAGTGTCATGACGCTGATCATGTACAGCCACCAACTGGCGAATTCCATCACCGAGGGGGTCGGGGAATAGCTAAACGCTCCGCGCAACAGCGAACCGACAATGGTTTCCTTACCCAACCAGGACGACAGGTCGTAGACGATGGCCTCGGCCCCGGGGAGCCATCCGGCTTCCTGAAGTTCATGCACGGCGTAGCTGAGTATGCCGGCCGAAACCACGATGAGCAGCACGCCGGTCCACTGGAAGATAATGCGCAGGTTGACGCGCATCATGCCGGTGTAAATCACCCAGCCGAGGAAGATTGCGATTCCGATACCGGCGAGCACGGCGAGCAGAGCGGGGATTTCCTCTCCCGAAGTCTTGATCGAGGCCCACACAAACAGCGCGGTTTCGACACCCTCCCGTGCGACCGCGATGAAGGCGACGCCGACGATCGACCAGACACTGGTGTTGAGCGCCGCGGCCATCGACGATTCGAGGTTCGCCTTGAGGCTGCGGGCGGTCTTGGCCATCCAGAAAATCATCCAGGTGACGAGTCCTACGGCGACGACCGAGAGGATGCCGGTCAGGGTCTGTTCGACGTGCTCGTCGATTCCCCCCATGCCGAAAATCAGGATTGCACCTAAGCCGAGCGACAGCGCGACGGAGCCGGCGACACCGAGCCAGATTTTGGATACGAGATCACGACGGTCCAGTTTGATAACAAACGCGATGAGGATGCCGACGACGAGAGCTGCCTCGAGGCCTTCACGGAGGCCGATGAGCAGGTTAGCGAGCATGAGTGTCCTTGTGTATTCAGACCGGTATTGCCGGGTGGAATAGGTAAGCATTACCTTACCAAATCCCTGACGCGTTAAATCGTTTGTATCCTAATGATATTCCCGTCAGCCGTCGTATGCTAGCCCTATGACCACAGCACTCATCGTGATTGACGTCCAACAGGGATTCGACGACCCCCGCTGGGGGCCTCGCAACAACCCCGAATGCGAAACAAACATCCGCGCACTCGTGGACCACTGGCGTGAAACGCAGCAACCCATCGTGTTGGTACGCCACGACAGCACCAGCGCTGGCTCACCCCTGGCCCCGGGCCAACCCGGGAACGACTTCAAACCCGGCATCGACGGCGCACACGACCTGCTCATCAGCAAACACACGAACTCGGCCTTCTACGGGACCCCGAGCCTCGACGGCTGGCTTCGTGAGTCGCACATCACCGACGTCGTGATCTGCGGAATCAGCACCGACCACTGCTGTTCCACCACGGCACGAATGGCGGCAAACCTCGGATACTCGGTGACGTTTGCACTCGACGCAACCCACACCTTCGACCGTTCACTTCCCGACGGCACCACAATTCCCGCCGAAACCGTGTTCCAGGTCAACGCCGCGAGCCTTTCCGAAGAATTCGCCACGATACGCTCCACCGCCGAGCTGACCGCATCCTGACAAATTTCGCTGCGTCGACAATCCCCGCTCCCCCAGCCCGTCGAAGTAGGCTGGAAGCATGACTAAAGCATCGCTTACCCCCGCAGTTCTTGCGGAATTTGTTGGAACCGGCGTACTGGTGTTGGCCCAGGTCGGCACCGGAGTTCAGGTATTCGCATTGACGGGAAACCCTGGGCTGACCCTGCTGGCAATCGCTCTCGTGAGCGGCCTCGCACTGGCACTTGGAATTTCCGTATTCGGCGGAATCAGCGGCGGACACTTCAACCCCGCCGTGACCCTCGGCCTCGCACTCACCGGCAACGTCAAACTCACCATGATCCTGCCCTACATCATTGCCCAGACCGCTGGCGCAATCGGCGGCGCCGTACTGGCGAACGTCCTGTGGAGCGACTACGCCGTATCGTCGGCAATCGGCAGCACCCCCTCGCTGCAGCAGCTCGGCAGCGAAATTGTGGCCACCGCCGGCCTCGTCGGCCTCATCGTGTTCATGGTTCGCCGTGGCGAAGGCAACAAGCTGGGCGTTCTGGTTCCCGTCTGGATCGCAACCGCAATCCTCCTGACCCCCACCGGTTCGCTCGCCAACCCCGCCGTCACCATCGGCCGCGTGTTCACCGACTCGTTCGCTGGCGTCGGCTCGACCTCAGTGTTCTCGTTCGTGGGCGCACAGATTCTGGCGGCCCTGCTGGTCGCTGTTATCGCATGGGGTGCAGCGCGCAACCGCGCAAACTGAACCTAACGATTAGTGGCGGGGATGTGGCGAAGTCGCATCCCCGCCATTTCTTTTGCCACACGCACAACCTGGTGACTGTACCCAAATTCGTTGTCGTACCAGACATACACAACGGCATGGCGCCCCTGCGCGATGGTGGCCAAACCGTCGACAATCCCCGCGTGGGTGGATCCGACGAAATCGCTCGACACGACCTCGGGTGACTCGATGAAGTCAATCTGGTTGCTCAAATCGGACGCCAATGCGGCATCACGCAACGCCATGTTCACGGCAAGTCGATCGACATCGGTCGCGAGCGTGAGGTTGAGGATAGCCATCGACACGTTCGGGGTGGGGACGCGAATGGCATTGCCCGTGAGCTTGCCCGTCAGCTCGGGAAGCGCCTTGGTGACGGCCTGAGCGGCACCGGTCTCGGCGATGACCATGTTCAAGGGCGCGCTGCGGCCTCGTCGGTCACCCTTGTGGAAATTGTCAATCAGGTTCTGATCGTTCGTGTACGAGTGGACCGTCTCGACATGTCCGTGCTCCACGCCGAAGCGATCGTTGAGAACCTTCAGCACCGGCGCGATGGCATTAGTGGTGCACGATGCCGCCGACAGGATGGCATCATCGTCCGCAATCGTGGACTGGTTGAGTCCGTACACGATGTTTTTCAGCGGGCTCTTGCCCGGTGCCGTCAACAGCACACGTGCAATTCCCTTTGCCGATAGATGCTGCGACAGGCCAGGTTCATCGCGCCAACGACCGGTGTTGTCGATCAGCAACGCGTTCGAGATTCCCCACTGTGTGTAGTCAATCGACGCGGGGTGATCGGAGTAAATGACCTGGATTTCGGTGCCATTAGCGATAATCACATTGCGTTTCTCATCCAGAGTGATGGTGCCGGCAAACTTGCCGTGCACCGAGTCGCGACGCAACAGGCTGGCACGCTTCACGAGGTCGCCATCCCCCGCGCGACGGTCAACGATCGCACGCAGACGCAGTCCACGGCCATTTCCGCCGTGACCCAAAATGATGCGCGCGACGAGGCGACCGATACGTCCGAAACCATAGAGGACCACGTCGGTGCGCTGTTCCGCGGCACCGTTCACAACACCGACGGGAATGGAGCTCAACAAATAGTCCCGCATGCTCGACAGTGCGGAACCCTCAAACTGTGCACGAACCCGTGCCACATCGACCTTGCACGGGCTGACCTCGAGGCCGGCCAGAGTTTCCACGATGGCAAGGGTGTCTTCGAGCGGCATGGGAACACCGTCGCGGTGCCGGGCGGCGCGGTGCGCCTTGACGATATCAATCGGCGAACGGTCAATCAGGCTGCGGCCGTTACACGACAACACAACCCCGCGGTCCCGATACAGTCGCCCAATCAGTGGGATGAGTTTTTCGGCCACAGATATGGTCTTGGCCCAGTCCTTTTCCGACTGTGTGATGTCCACGGTGCTCCTCGCGTCATTGCGGTAACTGGCTAACTGTGTGGTGGACTACACCAGTCTATTTGGGTGCGAACGAAAACCGCAAGCATCACAACTCTGTGTCGTGAGCTATCGGGCAGGCACCAAGTTCGCGCGATTCAGGACCTCGAGCACCGTGTCATGACGGTTGAACGCGTACAGGTGAATACCCGGCGCTCCGCCACGCACGAGCTCGTCAACCAAATTGGTGGCGTACTGCACACCCACCTCGGCCCGGCCCTCGGCGGTGGGCTCGATCTGCAGGTTAATCGACAGCTCGGACGGCTCTTTCTCGCCCGTCAGCTCGACCACGCGCTGCAAACGCTGATGCGACGTAATGGGCATAATTCCCGGCAGGATTGGCATTTCCACACCCGCGGCTCGGGCGCGATCCACAAAACGGAAGTAGTCATCCGAATGGAAGAACAACTGGGTGATGGCAAAATCGGCTCCGGCGGCCTGCTTCGCCAACAACGAATCAATGTCGGCACGAGTCGAACCGGATTCGGGGTGACCGTTCGGGAACGCGGCAACCGCCACCTGAACCTTCGCCGGTCGAGGGTCAATGTGCCGAGCCGTGGAACCCATCACGGGGAAATCAGTCCACGGTTGGCGCTCCGATTGGACGTGCGTAATCAACTGCACCAGCTCTGCGGCGGAACGCACATCACCGATGAAGTCGCCGATGTGTTCCTCGTCCGTGGGGGGATCGCCTCGCAGTGCCAGGAAGCTCGAAATTCCCGCCTCCATGAACT
>JBEEON010000003.1:0-20678 GCA_041191625.1 Actinomycetota bacterium
CCAACGAAAACGACGCCGAAGCGTCGTCACGTGGTGAATCAACCGAAGGTCACTGGCGCAAACCCGTGGACTTGGCCCTGGGTTCGAGTAAGCAATCTTTGGTGCCCCTGGAGGGACTCGAACCCCCAACCCTTTCCTTAGGACGGAACTGCTCTTCCATTGAGCTACAGAGGCCGGCCCCACCATTCAACCACGAGCACGAGCGCGCCGACTTCGTCTAGGCGGCGAGGTAGTCGCTCCATTGGGGCGCGGGACGTTCCATGCCTCGAACGAGCCACGACGTTCCGTGGGGTTGACGGGGCGTGAAGGGCAAATCCCAACCGATTTCGCGCAACGTACGGTCAGCCTTGGCGTTATTGCATTTCACGCACGCCGCCACGAGGTTGTCCCACGTGTCGGCGCCTCCCCGAGACTTGGGCTGCACGTGATCGACCGTGGTGGCGCTGGCATTGCAGTACGCACACCGGAACCCGTCGCGCCTCAGCACACCCCGCCTCGTCAAGGGCACACCCTTGGCCATGGGGACGCGAACATATCGGGACAAAATAATCACCGAAGGGCGCTCCCAAGTCGTGGCGATGCCATACACCGGGTGGCCCGCGTCGCCGGCAAGCACCGAGGCTTTGCCCGACATCACGAGCACGATTGCCCGACGGTCCGAGACCACGGCTAAGGGCTCGTAGCCGGCGTTCAGTATCAGAGTGCGCATGTGTGCTCCTTTATGCCCGCATGGATTTGCGTGCAGTGGGGTCCGAGTTGGTGCGTGCCGTGGGCAGAAAAAAAGCACCGCCCAAAGGGCGATGCTGTGTGTGCGAGGCGCGCGGTTGCACGCTGTTGCTGTTCGTGGACCGTATGAGCCGGTCGCCTCGGGATGAGGTGACCGGAGCTGCGGGCACGAACCTGACGGTACGACCGTGTGTGATCACATTCCCACAGTAAAGCCCTGAGGCGTCTTTGTGGTGAATGGCACGTTAAATTCCGAGGCGCACGATGTAGTAGTTGGTGGTCCAAATCTTGCGCACGCCGACCACACCGCCGGCGCGAGGCGAGTCGAGGATCATGCCGTTGCCGGCATAGAAGCCGTTGTGGCCGGGCATGATGACGAGGTCGCCGGGCAGTGCATCGGATTCCTTGATGGGTTTACCGAGCGCCGCCTGGGCCATAACGCCGTGCGGCAGTGCCACACCGAACTGCGAGTACACGAACTGGACGTATCCCGAGCAGTCGAAGCCTGCGGGTGATGCTCCGCCGAAACGATAGGGCACGCCTTGGTAGGAGTAGGCAACTTCCATGACCTTGGTCAGGCTGTATTTGCCCGACAGTGGCGGGTTCTTCAGGAAATCCTCCACCGAGGGGCCCGTGTAGGTGGGGTAGTCGATGGCGAAACCTTGGCGGGCAAGCGCCGCGGCCGAGGTGATCTTGAAGTTGGCGAGCTCGATCGCGCTGTCCGATGCAGAGGCGATGACTACCTGGCCGTCGTCGACGGTGTTTTCGGTGTGTTCGACAAAGGCATATCCGGGGAGTGCGAAGGCACCGACGAAAGCGGACGCGACGGTCACGACAAGAACACGACGCGCGGGGCTGTCGTGTTTAAAGCTGAGTGCGCGGCCTACCGCAGTAAAACCCTGCGAGACCGACGTGGCGATGGCCCGGTTGCGGCGAATAATGCTGCGCATCGTTCGCTGTCCCAGACGGAAAAAAGCATTTGCCAAGAGTATTCCTCCTGCGTCCAGGGAGCTTCACCCTTCCCATCGATTTGGTTTTGTGAACCGAGCTGCGATGGGCGTTGGGACGACATCTCGGTTGTGCCGGTGGGCTGGTTTGCTCTTCGGTACCCCACCAGTTTACCCGATATATGGGTTTTACGGGTTCAGGCGGCCACTAACTCTAGTAATTCAGGGGTTTTACATAGATGTGGTTGGCCACGTCGAGGTCAATATTCAACGCGGGTGTGCCGTCAACACTGACCAGAATTTCGGCGTCGACCAGCGAGGCGCGCACTGTCGTTCCGGGCAGAATTCCCGACTGCACGATCAGGCGGAACAGGTCGTAATCCATCTGAATGGGTTCGCCCAGTCGGTCAACGACCACGTCGGTGTCCAAGGCGGCGCGCAACGACTGCACTCCCTCGAGGAACGCGCCCGCGGTCTCGCCGCCGAGCTTCTCGAGCCCCGGAATCGGGCCACCGAACGGTGAGTGCGTGGGGCGACCGAGAGTTTCAAAGATGCGCCGTTCGACATCGACGCTCATCACGTGCTCCCAACGGCATGCTTCGTCGTGGACCAGATCGGGGTCCAACGCCAGCACGTTGACGAGCAAGCATTCGGCCAAACGGTGCTTACGCAGCACCGAGACGGCCTTGTCGCGACCAACATCGGTCAACTGCAGGTGGCGCTCATCGTCGAGCGTGACCAGTCCATCGCGTTCCATTCGCGACACCGTCTGCGACACGGTGGGGCCGCTGTGGCCCAGTCGCTCCGAGATGCGCGCACGCATGGGGACGATTCCCTCTTCCTCGAGGTCGATGATCGTGCGCAAATACATTTCGATGGTGTCGATCAGATCGGTCACAATGCTCCCTTCGCGATATGTCAAGCCTAACCGCGAACGAGCACCCACGCGGTTGTTTAGAATTGTGTGATGACCGGCTACCGCATCCCCACTGAACTTCTGCCCACTGACGGACGATTCGGCTGCGGCCCGTCCAAGGTTCGCCCCGAGCAGGTCGAACACCTGATGCGTCACGCCGGATTGTTGGGCACATCGCACCGCCAGAAGCCGATTCGGGAACTTGTCGGCCGCATCCGCACGGGACTGGCCGAGCTCTACCGCCTGCCCGCGGGCTATGAAGTGGTTTTGGGTAACGGCGGTTCGACAGCATTTTGGGATGCCGCAGCATTTTCGCTGATTGAACGACGCAGCGCACACCTGACCTTTGGCGAGTTCGGTTCCAAGTTTGTCAAGGCCGCCTCGGCGCCCTGGCTCGAGGCACCCATCGTGCGTGCGGGCGATGCGGGCACCGTCTCGGCATTCGACGGCACCGAAGACGCCGACGTTTTCGCGTGGCCCCACAACGAGACCTCGACGGGCGCCATGGCCGCGGTCACGCGCCAGGGTCCGGCAGGAGCCTTGAGTGTCGTTGACGCCACGAGCGCCGCGGGCGGCGTCGACATCGACATCACCCAGACCGACGTCTACTATTTCGCACCCCAGAAGAACTTCGCTAGCGACGGCGGTCTGTGGTTCGCCATCATGTCCCCCGCGGCCATCGACCGTGTGAACCGCATCGCCGAAAGCGGGCGGTACATCCCCGAATTCTTGTCGCTGAACATCGCCATCGAAAATTCGCGACTGGACCAGACCCTGAACACGCCCGCAGTGGCAACCCTGCTGCTGTTGGACGCACAGATTCAGTGGATGCTGGAATCCGGCGGGTTGGCGTGGGCACACCAGCGCACCGCGGAAAGCTCGGGGCTGATCTATGCCTGGGCCGAGGCGCACCCCAACGCGACCCCGTTTGTGGCGAACCCCGCACACCGTTCGCAGGTCGTGGCCACAATCGATTTCGATGACACCGTCGACGCGTCGGCCGTGTCCGCGCTGCTGCGCGCCAACGGAATCGTCGATATTGACCCGTACCGCAAACTGGGGCGCAACCAGTTGCGAATCGCAACGTTCACCGCGATCGAGCCGCACGATGTTCGGCAGCTGCTGGCGTCGATCGACGCGGCAATCGCCCAACTGTAAGACCACATGACACAGGGGCCGCGCGATGCGCGGCCCCTGTGTCATACAGATTTAGTTCCGAGGTTCGTCCTCGATGACCCGGTATTCGTCACCGAATTCGTCATCCTCGCTGCCGGCCTCGTCCACGCCATCGAACACGTCGGTGTCGTCGTAGCGCGATTCGACCAGGTCGGTCAGATCATCGTCGTCGTCTTCGTCGTCGTCTGACTCGTCTTCGTCTTCATCCGAACCATCGTCTTCGTCTTCATCCGAGTCATCGTCGTCGTCAGAATCGTCCTCGTCGTCACCCAGCGTGACATCGAGGTGGGTGTCCAGCACGGCGTCCAGCGCCTCCTGCGCAGCCTCGACATCGACCTCGGCCGTTTCGCCCGCCACCAACGATGCGCGATATTCCTTCAAACGTTCAGACCACGGCACCCAATCGGGCGACAACAGGCTGCCCTCACCGGCGACCAATTCTGTTTCCATCACCGTGACGCCACCATCCACGGTGGCCAGGCTGACAGCCCACACCCAGCCGGCGTAGCCGTCGACTCGTGACGCAAAACGGAACGTGGTGACCTCGTCCGAAGAATCAACGCTGACAACGTCGCCCACGGAACCCGCAGGTGCCAGCGACGTCAAGGCCTCACGGGCCGTGGTTTCCAACAGATCAGGCATCAAAAGCTTCCGCGACCTTGCGCAACATGGCGGCAATAGTGCGGCCGTGCGACGACGAGGGGTAGTGGCCCTTGCGCAGGTCATTGCTGGCGTTGTCCAGCAACTTCACCAGGTCCTCGACGATAACCGCCATGTCGTCGGCGGGACGACGGCGTGCACGCACAACCGACGGCGCTTCGGACTTCACCGACACCGAATGGGCCTGGGGTCCGCGCTTTCCGTCAACGGTTCCATACTCGACGCGAGCGCCCGGCTGAACCGTGGCACCAGCCTCGAGAGCCGATGCGTGCAGGAAAACTTCCTGGCCGTCGTCGCCCTGGATGAAACCAAAACCTTTGTCCTCGTCAAAGAACTTAACCTTGCCGGTGGGCATTATTACTCCTCATGTTGTACTACTCACTCAAGGGTAGCGGGCGGAACACGATATTCTGGACGGATGTCTACTGCACATGAGCTGGCCTCGCTGATGAGCGGCATGACTGTACCTGAACTCGCGCACCTGCTGCGTGAAAGGGCCGTAACACCGGTCAGATTTCCCGATTTGTATGACCTCGCCGAACACCTGTTGAGCCCCGCCTCGGTGCAGAGCGCAACCGACCGACTGTCAGCACCCGATGTCGACGCACTTCGAGGCGGCGCCGGTCACCAGCGCGGACTGCACCTCGTGGGGTTGTGCGGCGGCGACGGCCAGCCCTTCCCCGCCGTCATCGATGCTCTTCCCGCGGGCGCGGACAGCCGCGAAATTCCCGCAACCCTCGATGCCGAAACCCCCACCGGACACGTGCTTGCGACAGTGGTCGCACTGCGCGACCTGATTGAACTGGCTGCACACGAACCGATCAAAACCGGGGTCTCGGGCAACCTCTTGCGTGGAGAACGCGCAATGCTCGCAGAACGTTTGACGCTCGAGGAAGCACACGCGGCAGTCGTCGT
The DNA here is from genome assembly GCA_041191625.1 of Actinomycetota bacterium. Lineage (GTDB taxonomy): Bacteria > Actinomycetota > Actinomycetes > Actinomycetales > Microbacteriaceae > MWH-TA3. Next base: position 5,341 of record JBEEON010000003.1, read on the forward strand.
CGAACTGGCATTGGCCGCAGGAATCATCCGAGTCCTCAACCGCACGCTGTGCGCCACCGAACACGGCATCGGTTTGCGTGATGACCTTGCCGGCCTGTTCACCACCGCAGTCGCGGTCACACGGGCCACCGTCGCACACTCCGTCTTCGCGGTATGCGCCGAGACATCGCGACTCGATGATGCCCTGCTGGACTGGGCGTTCCCCAATCCGACCACGGCCGGGCATGCCGCCGCACGGCAATTCGCCGAGCGGTGTGACGCACTCGGGCTTCGAGACGGTGGAACCACCCCCCTCGGCCGGGCACTGCTGAGCGACGACACGTCAGCCCTCGCCGACTTCACAACCACAAGCTTCCCCGAACTCGTCACCAAGGTCTATGTCCTCGACGACCTCAGCATCATCGCACCCGGCCCCCTGACCAGCGACGTCGCACGAATCCTCGATCGAGTCGCCCACGCCGAAGCCCACGGGCTTGCGCCTCGATACCGACTGACGATCGCCGCACTGAACTATTCGTACGCCCACGGTGACGACGCCGACAGCGTCCGGGCCATGCTCGAATCGGTATCCCTCGTGCCCCTCTCGGCGACAATCACCTCGTTCATCACCGACGCCTACCGTCACGGCCGTTTCGTGACCCTCACCGCGGGCAGCGAAGGCGTGACCGTGCACTGTTCCACCCGCGAACTGGCGCACGCCGTGCTCAACGACCCCCGATTCGACGGTGTGCAACGGCAACCCGCCTCGGACACCGCCGTGCTGTGCGCCGCCCGGATTGACCGATTCGAATCCCTGCTCATCGACGCCGGCTACCACCTCGTCGAACCCGCACCCACCCCCGTCGTGGTACCCAACCCCGTCGACGACATCACCACCGTCGAAGCCGAACAATTACTCGTCGCGGGGCTCGGAGCCGGCCACATGGAACGCGCACTCATGCTCGCACTGCGGACCAAAACCCGGGTCACCATCAGCGTGCAAATGCCCGCCGGGCCGACCGACATGGTCGTCGAACCCCGCAGCGTCGCCAATGGCCGACTGCGCGCCTTGGACATCAACGTCGACGCGGAACGCACCGTACCGATATCCGCCATCACCAACCTGACCACGGTAGAGGGGTAACCATGAACGGCCCATTGATCGTCCAAAGCGACAAGACCGTGCTGCTCGAGGTGGCACACCCCGACGCACGCGATGCCCGCCACGAACTGGCCGTGTTCGCCGAACTGGAACGCGCACCAGAACACATGCACACCTACCGCATCACACGGTTGGGGTTGTGGAACGCCCGCGCCGCAGGGCACACCGGCCAAGAAATGGTCGACACGCTCGAACGATTCTCGAAGTTCCCCATCCCCACCAGCGTCGCCAGCGACATCATCGACACCGTCGGTCGATACGGCCGTGTGCGCATCGAACGCGACGACGAAGGGCTCGTGCTGACCGCCGACACCACGGCGATCCTGCTGGAAATCATCAGCAACAAGAAAATCGCCGAATTCGTGGGCGACCGTGTCTCGGAACTCTCGGTCCGCATCGGCGCGTGGGCGCGCGGCAGCATCAAACAGGAACTGTTGAACCTCGGATGGCCGGCCGAAGACTTTGCCGGCTTCACCGAAGGCCAACCGTTGGACGTGCAACTGGACTCGAATTCGGGGTGGACGATGCGCGACTACCAATCCCACGCGGTGGAACTGTTCAGCGCATCTGGTGCGGGCGTCGTCGTCCTGCCGTGTGGTGCGGGAAAAACCGTCGTCGGTATCGGCGCCCTGGCCACGGCACGTGCCTCGACACTGATTCTCGTCACCAACTCGGTGTCGGCACGACAGTGGCGTGATGAAATCCTGGCCCGCACGACGCTGACCGAAGACGAGGTCGGCGAATATTCGGGCGAACGCAAAGAAATCAAGCCCGTCACCATCGCCACGTACCACATCCTCACCGCCAAACGCGGCGGGGTTTTGGCCCACCTGCCCCTACTGGACGCCCTCGACTGGGGCCTCATCATCTATGACGAGGTCCACCTTCTGCCCGCACCCGTGTTCAAACTCACCGCCGACCTGCAAGCTCGACGCCGACTGGGACTCACCGCCACACTGGTGCGCGAGGATGGCAAAGAGGGCGACGTCTTCAGCCTGATCGGGCCGAAACGGTTCGACGCCCCGTGGAAAGACATCGAAGCCCAAGGCTTCATCGCCCCGGCACGCTGCGTGGAAGTTCGGGTGAACCTCGAAGCCGACGAACGGATGGACTACGCGATCGGTGACGACCGCGGCAAATTCCGCATCGCCGCGACCAGCCCCGCAAAGCTGGGGGTAATTTCCCGCCTGATTGCACAGCACCCCGACGACCAGGTGCTCGTCATCGCCCAATACCTTGACCAAATCGACGAAGTGTCGATGTCACTAGATTTGCCCACGATCACGGGATCCACCCCGGTGGATGAACGGGAACGGTTGTACCAGGAATTCCGCGACGGCACGATTCGTGTGCTGCTCGTGTCCAAGGTCGCCAACTTTTCGATCGACCTGCCCGAAGCCTCGGTCGCGATTCAGATTTCGGGATCATTCGGTTCGCGCCAGGAAGAAGCCCAGCGACTCGGCCGAATCCTGCGACCCAAGTCGGATGCGCGCAGTGCCGTGTTCTACACCGTTGTCGCCCGGGACACGGTGGAGCAGGACTTTGCCCAGAACCGCCAACGGTTCCTGACCGAGCAGGGCTACGGATACGAAATCGTCGACGCCGGCGAACTGTAATATCCACAGCCCCGGGGCGCCCGGATTTGTGCACCGAAATTTCGCGGCACCCGCACGCCCCCGCAACGGCACATACTCTCGTGACAACGAGAGGAACACCATGGCAAGTTTTCATGTCGACAGCGACGCACTGACGACCGCGTCACACCACATCCACGGCACGATCGACCGAATCGGCGCCGACGTACACGCACTCACCGCCCAACTCGCGGCGCTCGACGCCAGCTGGTCGGGGCCGGCCGCCACCGCGTTCCGAACACTACTCGACGACTGGAACGCGGCACACCTGCGGATGGATGAAAGCCTGCGTGCCATCGGTGACGCGCTGACCCGAATCCACGCCCACTACGTGGAAACCGAAACCACCAACCTGCGACTTTTAGGGCAATAACAAAGGGGGCGGCTTTCGCCACCCCCTTTGCCTAAAACGGACTAGAAGCCCATTCCACCGGTGGGGTCACCGGCAGGAGCAGCCTGTACAGGCTCGGGCTTGTCGGCAACGACAGCCTCGGTGGTGAGGAAAAGGCCGGCGATCGATGCTGCGTTGATCAGTGCCGAGCGAGTCACCTTCACGGGGTCGCTGATGCCCGAAGCCAGCATGTCCACGTACACACCGGTCGCGGCGTTGAGGCCGTGTCCCAGAGGTGCGTGAGCGACGCGGTCGACAACAACGCCGGGCTCGTGACCCGCGTTCAGAGCGATCTGCTTCAGAGGAGCCTCGATAGCAACACGCACGATGTTTGCTGCGGTCGCCTCGTCACCGACGAGCTCGAGCGAGTCGAGAACCTTGGCGGCCTGGATCAGAGCGACACCACCACCGGGGACGATGCCCTCTTCGACAGCAGCCTTTGCGTTACGGATGGCGTCCTCGATGCGGTGCTTGCGCTCCTTCAGTTCAACCTCGGTAGCAGCACCCGCCTTGATGACAGCAACGCCACCGGCCAGCTTGGCCAGACGTTCCTGCAGCTTCTCGCGGTCGTAGTCGGAATCGGTCTTCTCGATCTCCTGGCGGATCTGAGCCACGCGACCGGCAACGGCCTCGGCGGTTCCACCACCCTCGACGATCGTGGTGTCGTCCTTCGAGATCACGATCTTGCGTGCGGTACCCAGCATGTCCAGCGTGACGCTGTCCAGCTTGATGCCCAGCTCTTCGCTGATGACGGTCGCACCGGTCAGGATTGCGATGTCCTGCAGCATGGCCTTGCGGCGGTCACCGAAGCCGGGGGCCTTGACAGCAGCCGACTTGAAGATGCCACGGATCTTGTTGACAACCAGAGTGGTCAGAGCGTCGCCGTCGACATCCTCAGCGAGGATCAACAGCTGCTTGCCGGTCTGGGCGACCTGCTCGATAACGGGCAGGAGATCCTTGATCGACGAAACCTTCGAGTTCACGATCAACACGTAGGGGTTCTCGAACACGGCTTCCATGCGCTCGGTGTCGGTGATGAAGTACGCCGACAGGAAACCCTTGTCGAAACGCATACCCTCGGTGATGTCCAGAGTGGTACCGAAAGCGTTCGACTCCTCGACGGTGACGACACCTTCCTTGCCCACGCGGTCAATCGCCTCGGCGATCAGTGCGCCGATTTCGGGGTCTGCAGCGGAAATCGAAGCGGTCGACGCGATTTCTTCCTTGGTCTCAACTTCCTTGGCGTTGGCCAGAAGCTGGTCGCACAGGGCGGCAACGGCCTTGTCGATTCCACGGCGAAGGCTGATGGGGTCGGCGCCTGCGGCAACGTTGCGCAGACCTTCCTTGACGATGGCCTGGGCGAGAACAACCGAGGTGGTGGTTCCGTCACCGGCGACATCGTCGGTCTTCTTTGCAACTTCCTTGACGAGTTCGGCACCGATCTTTTCAAACGGGTCGTCGAGCTCGATTTCCTTGGCGATGGTCACACCATCGTTGGTGATGATGGGTGCGCCCCACTTACGCTCGAGGACTACGTTACGACCACGGGGGCCGAGCGTTACCTTGACTGCGTCAGCCAGAATGTTGAGGCCACGTTCGAGGCCACGACGGGCTTCTTCGTCGAATGCAATGAGTTTTGCCATGATTTTGCGTCCCTCCCGGACGAGTCACACTGGCACTCACGGTGTGAGAGTGCTAACCCAATTTTGGCACTCGACGCCCGAGAGTGCAAGTCGACAGCGTGCGGCGACTAGGGCGCGAGAATCTTGATGTTGCCCTCAATTGGCATCAGCTCAATCCACGTGTTACCTGGCGCCAAGGTGACCGTTTCGCCCGTCGCCTTGATCGTGTAGGTCGTGAACGACTCGCGGTCCTTCTTCTCCCACTTCGCCTCGATGTACTTGCCGCCCGTGAAAATCCAGGCCGTGCCATAGCCCACCACATTGGCGCGAGGGACATAGCCGTGCTCGTGGGTTTCCTTGACGCGCTGCACGATCACGTTCGTCGCCTGCAACTGCACACCCGAGAAATCGGTGTCGATAGCGCCGCCGGTCTGGAAACGAACCCATGCCTGCTTCTCGGCACTCCACTTCCACTTCGGGGTCGACGGCGAATCAAACGTCACCACAGCACCCTTTGTCGCCGTGCCCTCCGTCACCGCGGTGGCTTCGGCCAGCGCAGCGGCAAACGAGAATGCCGGCATCGGAGCAGCGAGGTCATCGTGCTGCTTGTTCACAACCTGCGCCTTGACGACCACATTGTGTGGGGCAATCTTTGAATCGATGCGGTAAATCGTGTCCGCGGTGCCACTCTGTCCGTGGATGATGTTCAACACATTCGTGTTCTGCATCATGGTGATGAACTTCTGCTGACCGCCCGAATACGTGATCATGCCGCCAAACGGCGAAACGATGTCCGGGTCCATCGGACGAATCGAACGGATGGGGCCATAGGTCTTGGGCAGTTGCGAGTGCCAGACCGCCACATAACGGGTCAACCCGCCCTCGACCAATTCCTCGAACACGATGTCGGTCTTATCCAAACCAATCTGCGGACGCGCATCGACGTGATTGTCGATCTTTGCAGCCATTGCCGGACGCACCAGGCTGCCCGGTTCCACCTCGACACCAGTCAGGGGCGCGTACTCCTTGGGCTCCTCGGTGGGAGTCGGCGATGCCGTGGGGGTCTCGGTGGGGGTGGGCTGCACCTCGGCCGCGCATCCCGTCAACGCAAAGACAATTGCGGCAATCGCGGGAAGAGTAATAAGTGACCGACGCATTGCGCCCCCTTCTGTTCGTGAATACATAGTGTCACGAGCACGACAGGGTGACGGCTATTTCTGGGTAAAGTCGCTGCCAAGAATCACGGTGATACGCGCACCGGGGTACTGCGAGGACTTGGTGATGGGCCCAATCCCCAGCTCGTCCGCAATCCCGCGGGCGATGCCCTCATCGGCGGCGTCGCCATAAATAACCCCGCTCAGACCCGATTGCTCGGCCGCATCAGCGTAGGACGGAAGCGGCCAACCCGCGGTCTGCAACGTGGTCGCGGCCGTGGCATCGATCCCGGTCGTACCGTTTGCGTTGAGCACCGTGATGGTGACCAGCTCGAGCTCCTCGGCGGTCAGTTCGCTGGGTGCCACCGCAGCGGCGGCGGTTTCTGTCGGGCTTGGCGTTACACCGATGACGGGAATTTCAAAGTTCAGTCGTGCGTCAATGACCGAGGTAACGGCAAGGGCGCCGACCACCAGAATCGCACTGGACCCCGCCACCGAAACCCACGGCACCCAACGACGACGAGTCGCCGTCGCACGGTGTGCCCCCACACGTCCGGGAGCCTGGTCGATGGCGTCGAAACGGTCTGGAACCTGTTCGGTCATGCGGTCAACTCCCCTCGGCAATTCGTGTGCGCCCCCGAGCCGCCCGAACACTGTCAAAGTGTTTCATCAGGACGGGGTCATAGCGGCGAGCCGCTTCGCTGTCCATTATTCCGTAGACCTTTTGGTAGTACCGCACCAAGGCGAGGTTCCATACGGAACGCACAAGAGATTCTTTGCGAGGCTCGGCTCCCCAGTGCGCGCGCTCGAACTCCAACAGGTCCATCTGTTGCGGGGTCACACCGGGTGCGGTCAGCACCGTCATCGAACGGCCGAGAGCATCGACCGATGCAATCGGTTCACCGTCAACAGTCAGCACAAAGTCGCCGGAAAGCCCTGCCTCGGCCGCGCGCTCGGCCAAACCGGGGTGCACGGCGACACCATCCACCGACACCCAGACAACGTCGAGCTCGGCCATCAGCTCACAAAATTCTCGACGACGTTCCGGAGTGAGATACACCAACACCGCGGGCGACGACACCACGACGGTCGCATCGGGTGCGGCCTTCCGCGCGCGGTCGACCGCGCCTCGGATTTCCTCCACAGCGTCACCGGCAACCAAGCGTGGACGTTCCGCGCGCACAATGTCGCTGGCCGCACGCACCAACTCCAACCGGTCCGCCTGCTCGGGCCACACCAAGGCCTCCAACCACGCAACATCGTCATCCGACCCCACATCGAGCGGATTCACATCGATGCCTTCACGCCACACCACCTGCGGAATCCGCGGCGGATTAGCACCCCACCCCGACACATCACACAGCAACACCACTCCCGAGGCACCCCCCACAGGATCCGCAATCACCGTGCGACCCGGAGCCGACCACCGGTACGAATACCGATCGAGCATCAGCCCGAAACCGGCCGAACACCCCACCTCGATCAACGCAATCGGGCCGAATACCGACTGCAACGCCGCCAACACCAACGAACTGCGCCGAGGGTCATTCGTCTGAGTCGCGTGCGACGAGATGATGGCCACAATCCGGTCCCAGTCCTCGACAATGCGTTCCCGCACCTCGGAAAACGGACGCTCGGGGACCCCGGCAAACCGCACACTGGCGAGCACCAAGGCCGGCTGGCGTTGCGCCGGCAACAGCTCGCCCACACGATCACAGAGTTCCGGGTCCGACGCAAAACCCAGGGCCCAATCCGAATACAACGGCGACTCGGCGCCCTCGCCCGCGGCGAACCGCAACCACCATTGGCGTGCGTGATCGCTGTCGACATGACCCATAAACGCGAGTTTAATGGGGGTATGGACACAGAGTTTTCGGCCCCCGTACAACGCACCGACGCCCAATGGCGCGAACTGTTGGGCCCCGAGCGCTACCAGGTGTTGCGCCTCGCCGGCACGGAACGCCCGTACACCGGTGAACTACTCGACGAACACCGAACGGGCACGTTCACGTGCGCCGGGTGCGGCGCCGAACTGTTCGACTCGAACACCAAGTTCGACAGCGGCTGCGGCTGGCCCTCGTTCTATGAATCGATCCGCCCCGACGCCGTTCGATTCATCGAAGACACCACACACGGGATGCTGCGAACCGAGGTGCGCTGCGCGACATGCGACGGACACTTGGGCCACATCTTCCCCGACGGCTACGGCACCCCCACCGGCATGCGCTACTGCATGAATTCGGTGTCGATGCGGTTCACGCCCGCAGAATAAATGGGGCCGCCTGCGGGAATCGAACCCGCGACCTTCTCATTACGAGTGAGACGCTCTACCGACTGAGCTAAGGCGGCGAAGCCTTTTCAGGCAACCGCACAATATTAGCACGAGGCCAGCGCACCCTTTCGGGGCTACAGCGCGGGGACCCGCCCGCTGGCTTCGATCAGGAAAGACTCCAGCGACAACAACGGTGTGACGTTGCGTTCGATGCGTGAGCGAGCGGTGTCGATTGCGGCGAGCGCGGTGATGGCCAACTCGCGGGGGTGCTGGGCCGCCCATTCCGCGATCTGGGGTTCCAGTTCGGCGTTCGTCAACGGCACGTCGCCGCCCAAACCGACCACCAGGATGTCGCGGTACAGGGACTCCAAATCGGTGAACACACGATCCACCCCGTCGCGCAACGCACGAGTCGCGCGACGCTTCTGGTTATCTTCCAACGATTTCAGCTGCGAACGCAGTGCCGGCGGAATCGTGGCACCCGGCTCGAGCCCCATCAACCGCAGCATCTCGGTGCGCTCGGCCTCGTCACGGGACTCGTTGTAGGCCTTTGCGTCGTCGGTCGCGATGGCGAGAATCGACGCAGCCGCATTGACCGCCTGGGACACCGAATTAATGTCCAGCACCAACCGCAAGCTGGTGTTGCGGCGCTCCCGAGCCTCGGGGCTGCGCGCCAGACGACGGGCCATGCCGATATGACATTGCGCGTGCCGGGCGGACTGTTCCGCGACCACCGGGTCAACCCCGTCACGTTCCACCAGCATCTGCGCGATGGATTCCACCGTCGGGACACGCAAACGCACACTGCGAACACGCGAACGGATGGTGGGAAGAACATCGGCCTCGGACGGTGCACACAGAATCCAGATCGTGCGGGGCGGCGGTTCCTCCAAAGCCTTCAACAGCACATTTGATGTGCGCTCCGCCATGCGATCGGCATCCTCGATGACAATCACACGCCACGGCGCCACCGTGGGGGAACGGTACGACGACTCCACCAGCTGGCGGACCTCGTCAATCGTGATGACCACACGGTCGGTGGCGAGCGACGAATAATCGGGGTGCGTCTGATGAATCACCTGACGATCCACCGCATCCTGGTCGCCGCCGTCGCCCAACAACTGGGCGGCAAAAGCCCGCGCCACCAGCGAACGACCCGAACCCGCCGGACCCGTGATCAGCCAACCCTGAGCCACCGCATCGGTGTCCGTGGCGGCCTCAAACATCAGCGAGACGGCCTCGTCCTGACCGACCAGTTCATCCCACAGCCCGCTGCGCGTCACCGTCAGCAACCCATCAGGGAATCGATGCGGGCAATGATCGCCGCATTCAGTTCCTCGGGAGCCAACGTGGCATCCAACACGAGGAAGCGCTCGGGCTCGGCAGCGGCCATATCGAGGTAGGCGGCACGGACCAACTGGTGGAACTCGAGCTTCTCGGCCTCGAGCCGGTCAAAACGGGTACGTGCAGCATCCAGTCGGGTGCGGCCGGCAGCGGGGTCGAGGTCGAGCACGACCGTCAGATCGGGCACCAACGACTCGGTCGCCCACATCGAGAGGTCGCGGATCTCGGTCGCACCCAATACGCGGCCCGCGCCTTGATACGCCACAGAGGAATCGATGTAGCGGTCCTGGATCACGACGGCACCGCGTTCCAACGCCGGCCGGACCACGGTCGCGATGTTCTGTGCGCGATCGGCCGCATACAGCAGCGCCTCGGTGCGGGGGGTCATGTATCCGGTGCTGTGCAAGACGATTTCGCGCAGCTGCTCCCCCAAGGGGGTGCCGCCCGGTTCGCGCGAAAACACGACCTCGCGGCCCTGCTGTTCGCACCATTGGGCCAAGAGACGCGACTGCGTGCTCTTGCCCGAACCGTCGCCACCCTCGAGGGTGATGAAGATTCCGGCCACTATTTTGCCTTCCGCGTGCCGACCTTGCGGGTCGTGGTGCGCTTCGGTGCGGGGCCCTTCGCCCTGCGGTCCGCGAGCAACTCGACGGCACGATCGAACGACACTTCTTCCGGAACCTCACCCGCGGGAATCGTGGCATTGGTTTCGCCGTCGGTCACATAGGGGCCGAACTTGCCGCTCTTCAGCTTGATGGGCTTGCCGCTGGTCGGGTCAGCATCGAATTCCTTGATTGACGACGCCGAACGCGAACCGAACTTGGGCTGGGAATACAACACGAGGGCTTCGTCCAGCGTGATGTCGAAAATTTGTTCCTCTGTTTCCAGCGAACGTGATTCGGTGCCGCGCTTCAGGTACGGGCCGTACGGTCCGTTCTGTGCGGTGATCGGCTTGCCCGATTCGGGGTCATCGCCCACGACGCGGGGCAACGAGAACAACCGGATGGTGGTTTCGAGGTCGACGGTCGCCGGGTCCATGCTCTTGAACAGCGAGGCGGTGCGGGGCTTCGGCTCGGAGCCCTTTGCGCGGCCACGGGTCGAGGGCACGTATTCGGGCAGGGTGTACACGGGCTCGTCGCCGGTGATCACCTCGGGGTCGACGGGGACCTCCTGAATGTAGGGGCCGTAGCGTCCCACACGTGCGACGATCATGTTTTCGCCGTCGTTGCTGATGCCGATGGCGCGCGAACCGGGTGCGGGTGCATCGCGCAGTTCGATGGCTTTCGCCAGTGTGAGCTCGTCGGGCGCAAGGCCGTCGGGGACAGAGACATTGCGCTTCTCGCCGTCCTCGGTGGCGACTTCGAGGTAGGGGCCGAACTTGCCGCTGCGCACCACGATCCCATCACCCAGGTCGAATGAATTCATCGCGCGGGCATCGATGTCGGCCTTCCAGTCGGGGCAGGCGTTGGCGAGCCCCTTGTGGTCGCCCTCACCGAAATACCAGTTCTGCAGGTACTGTTTGCGGTCGAGTTCGCCGCGCGAAATGCGGTCGAGGTCGTTCTCGAGTTCGGCGGTGAAATCGTATTCGACGAAGTCGGTGTAATAGTTTTCGAGCAGCGTGGTCACGGCGAACGCGGTCCAACCAGGAACCAGTGCCGTGCCTCGGCGGGTCACATATCCACGCTCGAACAGCACGCCAATGATGCTCGCATAGGTCGAGGGGCGACCGATTCCGCGTTCTTCGAGTGCCTTCACGAGGCTGGCCTCGGTGTAACGCGCGGGCGGTGCCGTGTCGTGCCCCTTTGCCTCGACGTCACGGGCACTGAGGGTTTGGCCCACGGTCAAAGCGGGGATCTTGACGTTGTCGTCGGCGTCCGACGCCACGTCGTCGTTGCCTTCTTCGTAGGCGGCGAGGAACCCACGGTTCGTGATTGTTGTGCCGGCGGCCGACAGGGTGGTCACGCCGAAGCCTGCGGGCTGTGCCGTCATCGACACGGACACGGTGTCGCCGACAGCGTCGACCATCTGCGAGGCGACCGTGCGCTTCCAAATCAGGTCATAAAGTTTCAGTTCGTCCGAGTTCAGCACCGACCGCATCTGTTCGGGGGTCTTGAAGGTGTCACCGGCCGGACGGATCGCCTCGTGCGCTTCTTGGGCGTTCTTGACCTTCGAGGCGTACTGGCGGGGGCTCGCGGGGACCGATTGTTCACCGTACAGCTGAACGGCCTGGGCTCGAGCGGCCGAGATGGCCTGAGCGGACAACGAAATCGAGTCGGTACGCATATAGGTGATGTGACCGTTTTGATACAGGCTCTGGGCGACACGCATGGTTTCGCGAGCGCCGAGGCGCAGTTTGCGCCCGGCTTCCTGCTGCATGGTCGAGGTGGTGAAGGGGGCTGCGGGTCGGCGCGTGTAGGGCTTCGACTCGATCGAAGCGACGGTGAGCGGCGATTCGGCCAGTGCTGCGGCCAGCGCCCGTGCGGATTCCTCGGACAGCACGGTCACCGAGGCGCGGACCGCACCCTTGTCGTCGAAGTCGCGACCGGTCGCCGTGCGGACACCGTCGAGTGCGGTGACCTTCGCGCCAAAGTTTTCGGATGCCGCGGTGACGGCCGTGGCGGCGACGTCCCAGTACGAGGCGGACACGAATGCGCGGCGTTCACGTTCGCGGTCCACAATCAGTCGCAGCGCGGGTGACTGCACGCGGCCGGCGCTGAGCCCGCGGCCCACCTTGCTCCACAGCACTGGCGATAGCTGGTAGCCGAAAAGTCGGTCCAGGATTCGGCGGGTTTCCTGGGCGTCGACCATGGGCATGTCGATGTCGCGCGGGTTCGCGGCGGCCGCTGCGATGGCGTCTTTCGTGATTTCGTGGAACACCATGCGCTTGACGGGCACCTTGGGCTTCAAGATTTCCAGCAGGTGCCAGGCGATGGATTCACCCTCGCGGTCCTCATCGGTCGCGAGAAGCAGTTCGTCGGATTCCTTCAACGCTTTCTTCAGATCGGCGATGGTCGACTTGGCTCGGGGCGTATCAATATAAAGAGGTGCGAATCCGTTGTTGATGTCGACACCGAAGGTGCCGTGGGTGGGCTTCAGTTCGGCGGGAACTTCTTTGGGCTGGACGAGGTCACGCACGTGGCCGACCGACGCAAGCACGTGGTAGCCGTCACCCAAATATTTGGCAATCGTCTTCGCTTTTGCCGGCGACTCGACGATTACCAGTTTGTTTTTCCCGACCACAGTTCTCCTTGTTGGACACCTAGCGCTGACTGTACACGCAATTGCGTGGGCGTTTCGTTATTCCCCAACACCTGCCAACGAGTGACGACTATACACAGCGCAGCCGACGCCGCAACCCGCACACCGGAATTTACGAGGCGTTGCCGTCGGAAATCAGGGCGAAGTTCCAACCCGAAATGTGTTCAACCCGGTGGCCGCCAGGAAGGGTGCGTGCCTCGCCGTCGGACAGCTCCTTGAGCGCGTCTTTCAGTCCGGTGACCTGCAGGAGCGCACCGGTTGCGTGCCGCGAATCGGCGGACACGACTATTCGCCCCGCGGTGTTGACCAGCGTGGAACCGGGTGAATACTGCGAGAGTTCCGCCAACAGGGTGTCCTCGAGGTCGCGTACATATATATCTGCACCGACAACGCCGATGACGCGTCCACCCACGGTGACGGGTTCGGTGATGGTGACCGTGTAATCGTCGGTGCACATGTAGTCCACATACGGCCCCGTGACGTGATGCCGTCCCGACTGGATGGGCATCCGCCACCATTCCAGGGTCGTGTAGTCACGGAAGTTTTCGGCGGCGGGGTCCTCGATCGATTCCAGCATGCGCACGCGGGGTTCGGCGCCGTTCAACCCAAATGTGTTCTCACGGCCCAGCCACCACGCCAACCGGTATTCCCGGTCGGACAGCAGGCCGGGTGCGCACACGAATCCGCCACCAATTTCGATGGAGTGGCCGGACAGCCCGGGGACCACGAGCCGTTCGATGAGTTCGTCGACTTCGGCGACGGTCATGGTGGGCGACGCCTCGAATCGTTGTTCGATCTGTGCACGCCACTCGCTGATGCGCGCCCCCACATCGGCGATGGGTGCGATTACGGATTCTGGCGTCTTCATCGTGCTCCTTCGTGTGGGTTAATTTTTTCGTCGATGAGCAACGCCACCATGTGGGCGATGTGATCGAGCGTCAAGGCGCGTGCCCGAGCGCCGTCGGCTTCCGACAGTGCGCGGATGGTGTCCCGGATGACTTTCTGGGTGTGGGTTCGTTCGGTGTCGTGTTCGAGCCCCAACCACAGCAGCGGCCCGAACTCGGCTTGTGCGATGACTTCTTCGTTGACGAGTCGAGGGGAGTGGCTGGATGCGGCGACGTCGAGCCGGAATGTCATCAAGGCGCGGCGGGCGCTGGATTCGGTGCCAAAGTCCGCTGTTTCGAGGGCTCGGTTGAACTGGTAGACGTCGTCATCGCTGACTCGGGTGGCCGCCATTTCTGCTGCCGTTCCAGCGATCGCGCCGTACACGGTGCCGATGTCGCGCAGGTCGACGCGGGACATTGTGATGAGTCGTGCGTGCAGTTCGGCGGATCGCGATGTGCCCGTGTAGGTCACATAACTGCCACCTTCGCGTCCGCGGCGGGTTTCCACGAGCCCCCGGCCACGGAGTTTTTCGAGGGCTTCACGGCAGGTGACGGGGGCGACTCCCAACAGTCGACCCATTTCGACTTCGCTGGGGAGTTTCTCGCCGTGTTTGAGCAATCCCAGAGAGATTGCGTCGGCGATGCGGCGTTCGACCTGTTCGGCTTTGCCGCTGGATTCGAGTGGCGCGAACACGGCGGTGCGCAGGGAGCTGGCCGTGCGGATGGTGTTGGGCATGCCGGGCTCCCTTCGAATTTGTTATTTGACCGTAACACGCTGGACTGGAATTAGAAATATAGTTCCATAGGATTAAAACAGACGCAACGGTGCGAAAGGACCCCCATGAGTGCAACCCCCGCGATTCGACTGACCGGACTGACCAAGAGCTTCGGTTCCGTCACGGCCGTCGACGGCGTCGACCTCGAAGTGGGCGAAGGCGAATTCTTCTCCATGCTCGGCCCCTCGGGATCCGGAAAAACCACCGTGCTACGCATGATCGCCGGGTTCGAACAACCCACCAGCGGAACAGTCGAACTGTTCGGCAAAGACGTCACCGCATCAGCCCCCTTCGACCGTGACGTCAACACCGTATTCCAGGACTACGCGCTGTTCCCCCACATGAGCGTGCTGGAAAACGTCGCCTACGGATTGCGCGTGCGCGGAATCAACCTCGCGGAACGCACCAAGCAGGCCGCGGACGCACTCGAGATGGTGCGACTCGGCGGATACGGCGATCGCAAACCCAGCCAACTCTCGGGCGGACAACGCCAACGAGTCGCCCTCGCGCGCGCCATCGTCGTGCAGCCCAAGGTTCTGCTGCTCGACGAGCCACTGGGTGCACTCGACCTGAAACTGCGCGAACAAATGCAGGTCGAACTGAAAGAAATCCAGCGCAAACTGGGCATCACCTTTATCTTCGTCACCCACGACCAGGAAGAAGCTTTGGTGATGTCTGACCGGATCGCGGTAATGAACCGGGGCAAGGTCGAGCAAGTGGGCCCCGCCGAAGACGTCTACGAGCTGCCCAAAACCCCGTTTGTGGCGAAGTTTTTGGGCGACTCCAACCTGATCCCCGCCACCGCGCTCGAGCCCCGCCGGGTCCGCACCCCGCTAGGCGAGTTCGTGCTGGACGAGGAGGA
>JBEEON010000004.1:0-2563 GCA_041191625.1 Actinomycetota bacterium
GCCGCCATCCTGCACGCACACGGCATCGAGGTTGCTAATCTCGATGGAGGATGTTTGACGTACCACCAGGGTATGGCGGCGATGGAAGCCGCGAGGGCATAGGAGTGGACATGGATGTAACAAAGGCCGAGGCCGCCGAAGCGCAGCGCAAAATCATCAACCGTTTGCGTCGTGCGCAGGGTCAACTGGCCAGCGTGATTACCGCCGTGGAAGAGGGCAAGGACTGCCGTGCCGTCGTCACCCAGCTGTCTGCCGTGTCCGGTGCGCTCGACAAGGCCGCCTTCACGGTGTTGGCCACCGCGATGCGTGAGTGCCAGACCGATGGTGAATCCTCGGACGGGTTGACCGTCGACGACATCGAAAAGCTCTTCCTCAGCCTCGCCTAACAGCGCACCCACGGTGTCGGCGCCTGTGCGTGACGCCCCGAAAAGGTCCGAAAGACCCGCGCGGGGAATTACGCTGGAGGTATGACACGCGTTGCAGTTGTAGGTGCTTCTGGCCGCCTGGGTTCCCAGGTGTGCCGAGTGGTGGAATCATTGGCCGGTTTCGAGATCGTGGCCCGACTGGGTTCCACCGATTCGTTAAATGCGCTGGCGGATGCCGACGTGGTTGTCGATGTCACCCGTCACGACGTGTCACACCAGGTCGTACGCGAGGCGTTGCGTCACGGCGCCCGCGTAATCGTGGGCACCAGCGGCTGGGATTCCGGTCGTATCGACGCCCTTCGTGCCGAACTGTCGGGCACGGACACTGTCGTGATCATCCCAAATTTTTCGTTGGGTTCCACGATTTCGACCCACATCGCAGGCATCGTCGCCGAGCACATTCCCGGTGTCGAAATCATTGAAGCGCACCACATCAACAAGGTGGATTCCCCGTCCGGGACCGCGATTCGCACCGCCGAGGTCATCAGCGAGCGCCGAGGCGCGCACGCCGTTGTGGCCGATTCCGATGTGTCGGCGCAGCCCGCTCGCGGACAGTTGGTTGCCGGTGTGCCGGTGCATTCGCTGCGCCTGCCGGGGATTCTGGCTCAGCAGGATGTGGTGTTTGCGGGCAACGGTGAAACCCTATCGATCACGCACACCACCCTGTCGCGCGATTCGTATGACGCGGGTATCGCCGCCACCGTGAAATTTGTTGCCAGCGATGCACAGCCCGGTGTCACGGTGGGGCTCGATCGCGTGTTGGGTATCAGCCGATGACCGGAACCGTGCACCTCGCAGAACAGTCCACGGCTCGTCGCGTGCGCACCATCGTGGGTGTTGCTTTTGTGTCGGCGTTGCTGTTGGTGTACATCGGTTTTGCCGTCTACATGGCCGCACTGTTGGTGACGACGGCGGACCCGTTCACGTTCACGTTCGGTATCGCCTTGTTCGTCGCCCCCGCTATTGGGGTGTGGTCGCTGGTCCGCGAACTGCGTTTCGGCCGTGATGCGGCACGTTTGCACGCACGGTTGCGGGCCGAGGGGGGCGAGTTGCCGCAGGTCCCGATCGTGAATCGTCGTGATTCTGTGGCCGTTCAGGCCGCGTTGGATTCCGCTCCGACCGGTGATGACTGGCGCAGCATTCTGCGTCGAGCACTGATCATCGATGCCGTCGGTACTCGCGCCGAGGCCCGCCGCGAGGTGCGTAAGGCGATTGCCGCCGCAAAGTCCGAGGCCTGATCCGTGGCCGCGACCTCAACTCGTTCCGGCAAGGGCGCTTCGCGACCCGAGCTGGCGTACATCATGCCGGTGCGTAACGACGCCACCTACCTGCGCACCGCGGTGCAGAGCATCTTTGCTCAGGACAACCCCGAGGGCACCAAAATCGTGCTCGCGGTGGGCCCGTCCACCGATGCGACGCGCGAGGTCGCGCAGCAGCTTGCCGCGGAATACCCCATCACCGTTCTCGATAACCCCCAAGGCACGACTCCTCCCGCGCTGAATCTCGCGTTCAACGCCACCGACGCCGACTTTGTTATTCGTGTGGACGCCCACTCCGAACTCAGCGACGGTTACGCGCGTCGGGCGCTCGCCACGCTGCGGTCCACCGGGGCGGCAAACGTGGGCGGTGTCATGGTCGCCAAGGGAACCAGCCTGATCCAACGAGCCGTGGCGTGGGCGTACGGCAATCGCATCGGACTCGGCGGTGGAGCGTTCCATGTGGGTGGCGAGCCGGGACCCGTCGACACCGTGTACTTGGGATGTTTCCGTCGTGACGCTCTGGTCGAGGTGGGTGGCTTCAACGAGGCGATGACCCGAGGCCAGGACTGGGAACTCAACGCACGCTTGCGTGAGTCTGGTCGCACCGTCTGGTTCGACCCCGAGCTTCGGGTGGGCTATTACCCGCGGTCCACCTTCCGCGCACTCGCGAGGCAGTTGGTCGACACGGGAATGTTCCGTGCGTTCATCACGCTGTCCTCGCCGGGACGTGTGCGGTTGCGTTACCTGGCCGCCCCCGCGGTGGTTGCCGCGGCAGTGGGAGGAGTCGCGTTGTCTGTCGTGTTCGCGCACTGGTGGCCGCTGGTTCCCGTCGCCGTGTACGCCGGGGCGATCCTCGCCAGCGTGGCAACGGCTTCGGGC
>JBEEON010000005.1:0-17651 GCA_041191625.1 Actinomycetota bacterium
CAGGAAGTTCAGGACGAACTCGTCATCCCCGCGGGCGGCAGCTTTGAATTCAAGCCCGGCGGCAACCACTTCATGTTCATGGGCCTGACCGACGCGCTTGAGCCCGGCGAATTTGTCGACCTCACCATCGAATTTGATGACGGAACCAGCCTCACCGTCAACACCGAGATCCGCGAGTGGGACGCCGCCAACGAAACGTATGTCGAAAACTAGTGACAACTGACGCTCGGCACATTTCCCGGCGCGGGCTCCTCGGAGCCGGTGCCGGGATAGCCGCAGTTGCGGCCATCAGCACCACCACGGACTTCACCCCCGCCGCCACCGCCGCAGAGAACGCGGGCAGGATGCACGGCGACCGTACAATCCCCTTCTACGGAGCCCGGCAGGCCGGGGTCGATACGCCCCTCACCCAGCGTGTTGCGCACCTCGTGTACACCCTCAGGCCAGAAACCGATCGCGACCGCATCCGCAACATGCTGCGTATCCTCTCGGATGATGCCGCACGACTGACGCGCGGCATGGCGCCTCTCGCCGACAGCGAACCCGAGCTTGCCGTCGCGCCGGCGCGACTCACCGTCACCATCGGTGTCGGCGCCGAACTGGTCGCTCGGACGGGCTCCGAGGTGCCCAAGTGGCTGGGGCCGCTCCCCCATTTCACCATCGACGCTTTGCGCCCGGAATGGACCGGTGGCGACCTGCTCGTGACCATCCAAGGCGACGACCTGCTCACCGTCGAACACGCCGTGCGCGTGCTAAACCGCAACACCCGGTTCTTTTGCAGCCCCGCCTATTCGTACCGTGGATTCCTCCCAGCCCACGATTCACATGCACCCAGCACGACACCCCGGAACCTTTTCGGTCAGGTCGATGGCACCGTCAACCCCACGGCGGGGACAGCCGATTTCGATGATGTCGCGTGGATCAACGACGACAGCTGGTTGCGCAACGGAACCTCGTACGTGCTGCGTCGAATCGACATGAACCTCGACAAATGGGACACGCTGGACAGACCCGATCGCGAAAATTCCGTCGGACGCGCACTGGACACCGGTGCCCCACTGGGAGGCGCCCACGAGTTCGACGAACCCGATTTCGAGGCGCGCGGACCCCTGGGGATGCCCGTCATTCACGACATGGCTCACATGCGACGCGCACGAATGTCGGACAGATCGCAACGGATTGCCCGCCGCGGTCATTCGTTCGTGGACATCATCGATGGCGCCACGGTATCCGGCTTGCTCTTCGGCTCGTTCCAACGCGACGTCACCGCGCAATTCGTGCCCATTCAGCAGAGCCTTGCCGCAGCCGACCTGTTGAACATTTGGACGACCCCCGTGGGCAGTGCCGTTTTTGCAATCCCGCCGGGCTGTGCCGAAGGTGGTTTCGTCGGGGAAACCCTGTTCGACTAGAAGTCGCGCCGCGCGCCCTCGGCGGGAGCGACCGTGAAAATGTCGGGGCGGTCATAGCCGCGACGGGCGAATTCTTCGGTCACCGCGACCGACACAGCCTCGGCGGCGGAATTCGGCACCAACGCAATAGCCGCTCCGCCGAAACCTCCGCCAGTCATGCGCGATCCAATCGCACCAGTGGAACGCGAAACCTCCACGGCGCAGTCCAATTCGCGGGTCGAAATCTCGTAATCGTCGCGCATCGAAATGTGGGATTCGTCGAGCAACGAACCGATGGCGTGGGGACCGTCCGACTGCACCAGTCGAGCCGTCGACAACACCCGGTCGTTCTCGGTGACCACGTGGCGGACGCGACGGAACTCGACATCGGACAGCCGCGACTCGATGAGGGGCAGATCAGAGACGGTCAATTCACGCAGCGACCCAATCCCCAGTTTCGCGCAGGCCGACTCGCACGACGCCCGGCGCTCCTTGTAACCACCCGTTGCGTGCGAATGACGCACCTGTGTGTCGATAACGAGCAGGACCAGGTTGTGGTCGTCAAAACCCAATTCGATGGGCGTCGCCGACAGTTCGCGGCAGTCAATCAGCACCGCATGGTCGCGCAATCCGTGCATCGAGGCAATCTGGTCCATGAGGCCCGTCGGAGCGCCCACAATGTCGTTCTCGGCCTTTTGCCCCACGCGCGCCAACTGCATTGGGGTCAACGTCAACCCCCACAGTTCCGTGAGTGCGACCGCCACAGCGCACTCAATGGCGGCGGACGACGACAAACCTGCGCCAACAGGAACCGACGAATCAATGACCAGGTCCACGCCACGGGCATCAGCCGGCGGGTTCAACGCCCAAATGACTCCCAACGGGTACGCCGACCAACCCGACACGGTATCCGCCGAGATCTTATCCAAATCGATTTCCACAACCTCGGGGTCAAACGAGCTGGTCACACGCACGCGGCGGTCGTCCCTCAACCCCACGGCCACCGCGGTGCGGCGGTTGATCGCCATCGGAAGCGCGAAACCGTCGTTGTAGTCCGTGTGTTCACCGATCAGGTTCACGCGGCCGGGAGCCGACCACACACCGACGGGTCGATATCCCATCACCGTGGCGAACAGCTGCTGGGTGCGTTCCGCTAGCGAGCTCATGCGCGGGCAATTCCGCCGCGAATGAATTCGGCCTGCGCCTCGGGAACAATATCGCCAATAAATGCGCCCATCGCGGATTCCGAACCGGCGAGGAATTTGAGCTTGTCGGCGGCACGACGCGGTGACGTCAGTTGCAGGTTCAGACGAATCACGTCTCGGCCCACGTTCACCGGGGCCTGGTGCCATGCCGCGATGTATGGGGTGGGCGTGTCATAGAGGGCATCAAAACCACGCAACAGGCGAGGGTACAGAACGGCCAGCTCGTCCCGTTCGGCGTCGGTGGTTTCGGCCAGGTCGGCGATGTGACGGTTCGGCATCATGTGCACCTCCAACGGCCAACGTGCAGCAAACGGCACAAACGCGGTCCAATGTTCACCCGCGAGCACCACACGCTCGGATCCCTTTTCGAATTCCAGGATTTGCTCGAACATGTTCGGGAGTTTCGCGGCCGACTGCAAGGCCTTCGAGGTTCGCGGAGTCACATACGGGTACGCATAAATCTGGCCGTGGGGGTGGTTGAGGGTCACACCGATTTCTTGGCCACGGTTTTCGAACGGGAAAACCTGCTGAATTCCCGGCATCGCCGACAGAGCAGCGGTGCGATCAGCCCACGCCTCGATCACGGTGCGCACGCGGCCGGTCGACATGTTTCCCAACGCGCCCTCGTGTTCGGGACTGAAGCACACGACCTCACAACGTCCCACTGACGTGCGGGTGCGGCCAATGCCCAGCTCGCTCAGGTCGTCGAGCCCCAGCGGCGCGTTGGGGTCGACGTGCAGCGGGCCAAAAGACGGAGAACGGTTTTCGAATACCGCCACGTCGTACAGCGACGGGATTTCGGACGGGTTAGTCGCCGATTGAGGCGCCAATGGGTCGTTTTCGACGGATGGCAGGAACGCGCGGTTCTGGCGCGCCGCAGCGATGGACACCCATTCCCCAGTCAGCACGTCGAGACGCATTGTCGCCGTCGCGGGACGTGCATCCAGAATTCGGGAATCGACGGCACGCTCGGGCCCCAGCGTGGTGTCCGCGTCATCAAAGTAGATCAGTTCACGGCCGTCGGCCAGCAGGGTCGGGCGGCGAACAATGGATGTACTCATGAGCACAAGATTAGCGCGGCGGCCCCCGGAATTTGAGCGCCAAATGTGGGAAATGGCAACGCCTGCGCAGCGGCACGGCGCGCCGGAATGATCAGAAGCGGGGACGCAGTTGGGCGACCATCGGGCAAACGAAGGGGTCGGTGTTTCCGCTCAATCCGACCTTGTTCAGGTACGTGATGATGACCTTGTAGCTGGCCAACAGGTTCATTTCGACCAGTGTGATGTTCATCTCGGCGCAGTACTGTTCGACGATGTCGTGCGCCTTCTTGAGGTACGGCCGAGCCATCGAGGGGAACAGGTGGTGTTCGACCTGATAGTTCAGACCGCCCATCAAGTTGTCCTTCAACCAGCTGCCGCGAATATTGCGACTGGTCAGGACCTGACGTTCAAAGAAGTCCAGCTTCATGTCTTTGGGCACCAAGGGCATGCCCTTGTGGTTGGGGGCAAATGCCGCACCCATGAAGAAGCCAAAGATCAACATCATGAAGACCCAGAGCGCGATGGCCCACAGCCAGCCAAAGATCAGACCCATGGCCACATAGGGACCGGTCTGGCGCACCAGCATCAACCCGAATTCGGTCGCGCGTTGACGCGCGGATTTGTCTTTACGGCCGAGCGCCTGGAACGAATCCAGCAACAGGTCAAAACCGGTGAGGAACAACAGGAAGGGGAACAGGTAGCCCTGGCGGTTCGACAGCCAGCGTTCGATTCCGCGCTTGCGGTCGCGTGATTCGACCGTGAACGACAGGATTCGGATCGCAATGTCAGGGTCTGCGTCGATCTGGTTGGGCTTTTGGTGGTGCTTGTTGTGTTTGCGCATCCAGAAGCCGTAGGACAATCCGGCGAACAGGTTGGCGAGCACCAACCCCAGGCGGTCGTTCCATTTGTTGTTGCGGAACACCATTCGGTGTGCGACCTCGTGGGCGATGAACCCGTATTGGGCAGACAGGATTCCCAGAAGGCCGGCGATGACGAATGCGACGAGGATTTCGGCCCATTGGGGCGCCACATCGGATAACCCCCAGAACCCTGCGCCCACCCACAAACCTGCGGCGATGGCGGTGATGACGGCCAGTCGAATCACATAGAAGCTGGGGCGCTTGTTCAGAAGCCCTGCGGTCTTGACCCGAGCGAGGAGCTCGGTGTAGCTCGAGCCTGTCTGTGTGTGCGCAATGAGGCTCATATGCCGAGTGTAGGCGCCGAATCTGTGAATTTGCCCTGCGACGGGCGCTTCACGGCAAATGCAGGCCCTTGGACCCAGCTAACCCCACTTCGCGATGTCGTTGATGTCCAATTCGCGTTCACGCACGATGGCGTGCAGAATCCCCGCACAACACCACACATCGAACTCGGCGTCGTGCGCACCACGTCCGGGAGCCTGCCGGGTATCCAAACCGACGGCATCCACGCAGGTGGACAGCTTGTAGTTCGACATTCCCGTGAGGTGCTGTCGTGCGAGCGCCAACGTGTCGATGATCCGGAATCGCGGGCTGGCCTCGGACGAGAACGGTGATGCCAGCGCAGCGCGGATGAATTCCACATCAAAGTCGGCGTTGTGCGCCACCACGATCGTGTCGTCTAGCAACATTCGAAGTTGCGGGGCATACGCCTCGATCCGCGGCGCGAATCGAACCGCGGATGACGTGATTCCGTGAATCTCGGTCGGCCCCACCCCGTTTCGAGGTTTCACGAGGCCCGAAAATGATCCCTGTCTCTCGTGTTGGTCGTTGTACACGCTGACGGCAAACTGCACAATTTCCGCGCCCTGCGCCGGCTTCAAGCCGCTGGTTTCGACGTCGAGCACCACATAGGCCGTGCGCGAGGTCATCGATTCCACAAATCTCTGCCACTGCCTCAGCGAGCTGCGCGAATTTGCCATCGCGAGCGCCACATACACCGCCACCAGGGCCGCGGCGATGAGCAACAACGGCCCGAGCGCATCAATGATCGACGCTGCAGAACCGAGGACAATCACGACGAAAAACAAACCGAGACAGCCGCCGCAGCTTCCGCCACACGAATTTTTGGCCATTGCCGGCCTCCCTTCACCTAGTCCATTTCAGAGTAGGGGCAGGGTCCGACACGAAATTGGACCCCCGAAAACCAACGGATGTTACGCCGTACACTGGGGCGATGACCACACTTTTGCCTCGGGAACGGGTCACGTTCCGCACCGCAACACTCGACGACGCAAGCCGTTGCTTTGAGATCGAAAGCGCCGCGTACCCGGCGGATGAAGCCGCCACCCTGGACAAAATCACGACCCGCATCGCGGACTACGCTGACGGGTTCCTCATCATGGAACTGGACGGCGAAATCGCGGGCTTTATCAACAGCGGTTGCGCATTCGACGTGGAAATGTCCGACGAAGAATTCAAGGAGCTGGTGGGACACGACCCAGCCGCACCGAACGTCGTCATCATGTCCGTCGTGGTCGACCCGCAACATCAAGGCCAAGGCTTGTCCACTGTGCTGGTGACGGAATTCATTTCCCGCACTCGCGAGCAGGGCAAGTCGAGCATCCACCTGATGTGCAAGCAGGAGCTGGTGGCCATGTACGCCAAATACGGTTGGGAATACACGCAACCGTCCGACTCCACCCACGGTGGCGAGTCCTGGCACGAGATGGTGCTCGCGCTCTAGAAGCATTCCACTCCCCGCTAACACACCTCGTCAGAGGGTCGACGCAATCGGGAAGTGAACCACAGTACGGAATGTGCCAACAAATGGTGGAGATGGGGGGAATTGAACCCCCGTCCAATACGGAGAAGCTAAGTCTTCTACGGGCGTAGTCTCATGAGTTGTTCTGCTCGGCCCCGATCATTGTTAGAGACTCCGTGATCGACAGGCCCAGTCCCAGTAAAAGTCCCACGACACCCTGAAACGCGATGCCGCAGCGAGCCTTATAAATGGCGCCGGGTTCCAGGCCTAAGGCGAACCTGGTCCGACGGACTTGTCTGGCGGCTTATTAGGCGGCGAGAGCGAAGTCGGTGCGCTTAGCTTTGGCACCTATTGGTTTACAGAGATCGTTAACGAGATAACCCTGCATCCTCGGCCCGCTTCCCTCAGGTTGACACGCACTGTCGAAACCGATCATCCCCAGGAAGGCTGGCACATTCCGCACTATGGAGTTTTCAAGACCCACCGAGGTGGGGACTACAGTCTAAGACACACCAGGACGGCGGTTTATTCCCCGCGCATCCGTTTGGATTTCATCGCCCGGTCCGCTTCGCGTTTGTCCTCGCGTTCGCGGATCGTGTGACGCTTGTCGTATTCCTTCTTACCCTTCGCGACCGCCAGTTCGACCTTTGCACGGCCGTCCTTGAAATACAGCTTCAAAGGCACGAGGGTGAAACCGCCCGCCTTGACCTGGTGGCTGATTTTGATGATTTCCGACTTGTGCAGCATCAGCTTGCGCTTGCGGCGGGTGGCATGGTTTGTCCAGTTGCCCTGGAAGTATTCGGGAATGTGCACGGATTCCATCCACATTTCACCATTTTCGATGTGCGCCCAACCGTCGGTCAGGTTCGCCCGACCCTCACGCAGCGCCTTTACCTCGGTGCCCATCAGCACGATGCCGCACTCGTACGTGTCGTCAATGGCATAGTCGTGTCGCGCCTTGCGGTTGGTGGCGACAACCTTTTCTCCCTTTTCGCGGGGCATTGTTCGCCTCCTTCCGTCGGCTTTATTGGGTACTAGCCCTCCAGTTTATCGCGGAGGACCGACACCTAAACGCGCAGGTAGCGGCTGATCGCGATGTACGCCGACGTGGCGGCGAGAACGGCGCCCACGGCGAGCAGGATTGGGAACACAATTGTGGCGTCGCCCAGGTCAATGAACGCTGTAGTGGGCATCGCTTCGGCGAGGAACCCGTCGACAAAGAACACGACAATTCCGGCGATGGCGGCGCACGCCAGCAACGACCCGATCGTCGCCGCGACGACACCCTCCATGATGAACGGCGTCTGGATAAACCAGTTCGATGCACCCACCAGACGCATGATCGCCAGTTCACGTCGACGAGAGAACGCGCTCAGTCGGATGGTCGTCGCGATCAGCAGTGCCGCAGCAACCAGCATCAGCGCGGCAACACCCACAGCGGTCAAGCTGGCGGCGTTGAGCATCGAGAAAATTCCGTCCAGATACGACCGCTGGTCGACAACCGACTCGACACCCGACATGCCACCGACCGCTTCAAAGACGATGTCGGACTGGGTGGGATCAACGAGGCTCACCCAGAAGGTTTCGGGCAACAGGTCGGCGGTCACCAGGTCGACCACTGCACTGCCATCGAACTGGGCAACAAAGTTGGTGTACGCCTCGTCGTGGTTCTCGAAATAGAACTTCTTCACATACGGTTCCAGCGTGCTGGATTCCAGCTGGGCCTGAATGGCGGCCTTCTGGTCTTCGCTGGCTTCCTGTTGGTCGCAGCTGCCCGAGGTCGAGTATTCGGTGCACATGTACACGGCGACCTGGGCCTTGTCGTACCAGAACGACTTCATCTGGTTCACCTGCAGCTGCAAGAGAACCGCGGAACCCACGAAGGTCAACGAAACCAGGGTCACGAGGACGACCGAAACGACCATAGACACGTTGCGGCGAAGGCCATTCCAGGCTTCGGCGAGGACGAAACGGAAGCTCATCAGCGACCCTCCCCCATTCCGTCGAGGTACGACAGGTCAATGCTTTCGGTGGCGGCCGGCGCCATGGCGTCAAACCCGGGGATGGGGTCGATGCGAATCGGTTCGATTTCGATGGGCTGGGTGTCGGCTCGCCGCGGCGCGGAATCAGCGTCGTCCGCTGCTTCGGATGCGTCACCGTCATCGGTTCGAGGCGCGTCCTCGGCCGAATCGGCGGCCTGTGCCAGGGCGGCGGTCAGATCGGCGGTGTCACCGTCCTGTGCGACGCGCACGGTATCGGCGGAATCAGCGGAATCGCTGTCGAGAGGCACAATGCCGACGGGGTCGTCGCCCGATTCAAGGCCGGCATCGTCCAACCACGAGTCCACGGACTGCACGGGAATGGCTTCGGTGCGGTAGCCGCCACCCGTTTCATCACGGATGATGTGACCGTCGGCCAACTCGATCACGCGCTTCTTCATGTCGTTCACGATTCCGCTGTCGTGTGTCGCCATCAGCACGGTAGTTCCCGATGCGTTGATGCGTCGCAGGACATCCATGATGCCCGCCGACGTGGTCGGGTCGAGGTTACCGGTGGGCTCGTCGGCCAAGAGAATGGCGGGCTTGTTCACTACGGCGCGGGCGATAGCCACACGCTGTTGTTCACCACCCGACAGCTCGTGCGGCAAACGGTTGGCCTTGGATTCCAGCCCCACCATGCGCAAAACGTCGGGCACTGCCTCGTGTATGAAGGCCTCGGACTTACCCAGCACGCGCAGCGCGAAACCCACATTGTCGAACACGGTCTTTGTGGGAAGCAGGCGGAAATCCTGGAATACGACGCCGAGATTGCGGCGGTAGTGGGGAACCTTTCGGTTCGACAGGCGCCCCAAATCTTGGCCCAGCACATGCACGGTGCCGGTGGTGGGTCGCTCTTCGCGCAGAATCAGTCGCAGAAACGACGACTTGCCACTGCCCGATGCGCCGACGAGGAAAACGAATTCACCGGGTTCGACTTCGAGGCTCGCCTCATGTAACGCGGGACGGTTACCGGAACGGTAAGTTTTCGAGACGGAATCAAAGCGAATCATGATGTTTTCAGCCTACGCGCGAGGCCCTCAGCGCCCGCTGAGCGACACTCGTTAGTCGGCCTTCTGCTTGCGGTGGCGAATCCCCGCCGCAATGAAACCGTCCAGGTCGCCGTCGAATACGGCTTGCGGGTTGTTGACCTCAAATTCGGTGCGCAGGTCCTTCACCATTTGGTACGGCGCCAGCACGTAGGACCGCATTTGGTCACCCCAGGACGCCGTGATATTTCCCGCGAGTTCCTTCTTTTTTGCCGCTTCTTCTTCGCGTTGAATCAACAACAGGCGGCTTTGCAGCACGCGCATCGCGGCGGCACGGTTTTGGATCTGGCTTTTCTCGTTTTGGCAGCTCACCACGATGCCCGAGGGAAGGTGGGTGATGCGCACCGCAGAGTCTGTGGTGTTCACGGATTGGCCACCGGGACCCGATGAACGGAACACGTCGATGCGCAGATCACCTTCGGGGATTTCACTCACCACGGTTTCCGGCATGAGAGGGACAACCTCGACGGCGGCGAACGAAGTCTGGCGCTTGCCCGCCGAGTTGAAGGGGCTCATGCGCACCAGACGGTGGGTTCCCGCCTCGACCGACAAAGTTCCAAAGGCGAACGGTGCGTCCACCTCGAACGTCGCGCTCTTGATTCCGGCTTCTTCCGCGTACGAAATGTCGAGCACGTTGGTGGCAAATTTGTGCTGTTCGGCCCACCTCAGGTACATACGCAACAGGATGTCCGCGAAATCTGCGGCATCGACACCGCCGGCTCCGGCACGGATCGTGACGATTGCCGGGTTGGCGTCGTATTCGCCGTCCAGCAGGGTCTGCACTTCCATTTCGGCCAGCAGCTTTTCCAGTTCCGCCAGCTCGACGAGGGCTTCGTCGGCGGATTCCTGGTCGTCGGCCTCTTTCGCCATGTCGACCAACACGTCGAGGTCATCGAGCCGGTTCGCGACCCCGGTAACCCTGGCCAGTTGAGCCTGTGCGTGGCTGAGCGCGCTGGTGACTTTCTGGGCGGACTCGGGGTTATCCCACAGGTCTGCGGCACCGGCCTGCTCGGACAGTGACGCGATTGTCGCTTGCAGTTGGGGCACGTCCACGACCGACACAATGTCGCCCAACAGTGAGCGCAAAGACTGGATGCGGTCGGCTACGTCCAAAGAAATCATGATGTTATGAGCCTACCCGAGCCGTGCATCGCTACCGGGTCTGAAGCCGCGCACTGCCCGAAACGGTGACGACCATCGTCGATGGCATGAACGGCACCGCAACCGGCGGAACCCAGGACGAGCTCACGGTAACGACGGCGGTGTGGTCGTCGCTGGTGGTCGCCGAGTCGAGGCTCACGCCGACGGGTGCGATCACGGCGAGATATTCCGCCGCAGCAGACCGCACGTCGTCGGGTTCCAGCGTGATTACGATATCTGTCGAACTGACGGTGACACCGGTGCTGTCGAATGACTCGGCCCCCACTCGGGCAGCCGATTCCGCGATGTGTGCCAACCGCGAGCGTTCAAGGTACAACGACGACAGGTCGATAATCGCGCAGGCGGCACCGAGCACTAGCGCCAGCAGCCCAGCCACCAACGGCAGTGTTGAACCGTTATCGCGGTGCATCGATATCCCACAGTCGAGAAACGCGTTCGGTGCCGACCGCGACGACCGGAATGGTGGAAATCCCCAGCAACGGCAAACCCACCACGGGCACGTCCGCGCTGACCGTGACGGTCACGATCCCGCCGGGCTGGTGGCAGGGCGTGCGGTCGCAGTCGATTGTCACGAGCGGCACGACGCCCTCGATTCCGAAGTCGGCAAACGTCAGAGCCGCAGTGCTGTGCACCACGGCCCGTCCCCGGGCGTCCGACGCAGCGAGGGCAAAGGCGTGGACGCCGTTTCGCGCCACGTTCTGGGCTGCCGTTGCGACGGCGAAAACCTGTGTCATCACGGCAGAAAACAGGGCAACCGGCACGATCAACACCACCGCGGCAACAATGAATTCGAGGCTCGCACTGCCCTTCTCGGACGACACCGCACCCCAGCTCCCCACTGTCACGGCATCACCTCACGGACGGCGCGACCCGTGACGGTGAGCGCGCCCGGGATCCCCCATGTTCCCAGGACGGGCAAAGCGACCCGCGCGTGCACGGCAATTGTCTCGGTGTCGTCCAACATCAGGGTTATTTCGGCAGAATCGGCGACGCCCGGACCCAGACTGGAACGAATCAGGTCGTGGGCGCGGACCACCCCGGCAGAATCGGGCACATCGGCGAGCGCCGCATAGGCCGAAGCGGATGCCACCGCGTCAGTCACGATGGTGCGGTACAGCCCCGCCCAGCACACCTGCAGTGCCGCCAACACGAGGGCGACGAGCAGCCCCGAGACCATGACGAACTCCACCGGGGCGCTGCCCCGGTCGGTGCGGTGTGGGTCAAAAATTTGTGACGCGGTCGATAGCATCGGTGAACACCCCGGTAAGCGCGGGACCCGCCATCGCCCAGATGACGACCACGAGCCCCGCGGTCATCAGCGTGATCAGTACCCAGCCCGGTACGTCTCCACGGTCGGTCGGGTCGGCCTGGTGGCTATCGTGGCGAAATTCCGCTGAGTTTGTGTTCGTCATGTCCCGATTCTGGGGGCAGGCGCACATCCTCAGCGGAATTTATCCACAGGACGACGGGCCCGAGACCTACTTCTGGGGCGCGGTGCGGATCAGTTTCTTGTTCACGAACTCTTCGAGACCGAAACGGCCGAGCTCGCGGCCCACACCCGAACGCTTGATGCCACCGAAGGGCAAGTCGACGTGCGAATCGGTGTTCTCGTTGATGTACACCATGCCCGCCTCGAGTCGGTCGGCGACGTACTGTGCCACTGCGAGGTCGGACGAGAACACGGCGCTCGAGAGGCCCAGCTCGTTGTCGTTGGCCAATGCGATTGCGGCATCGGCGTCGGCGACACGGTAGGCGACGGCCACGGGGCCGAACAGTTCTTCGTTGTACGCACGCATGCCGGGCACGACGTCGGTCAGCAGGGTTGCCGCCATGAAGGCACCAGTTTCACCGATGCGGTGTCCGCCCGTGACGAGCGTGGCGCCCTTTGCGACGGCGTCGTCGACCTGTTCGACGAGTTCCTCGACGGCTCCGAGCGACGACAGGGGTCCGAAACGAGTGGCGGAGTCCATGGGGTCACCGGGGGTCATTGCTTCGAGACCCGCAGCGAATTTGGCGATGAATTCGTCGTACACATCGTCGACGATGATGAAACGCTTCGCCGCGGTGCAGGCCTGACCGGCGTTGCTCATGCGGCCCGAGATTGCGGCCGCGACGGTGGCGTCGAGGTTGGCGCCGTCGAGCACGATGAAGGGGTCGCTTCCGCCCAGTTCGAGTACGTACTTCTTCAACGAACGGCCGGCGATTTCGGCGACGGCGATGCCCGCCTTTTCGGATCCCGTCAACGAGACGCCCTGGACTCGGTCGTCTTCGATGATCTGGGCGACGTTGCGGCTGTCGGCAAAGATGTTCAGGTATGCGCCTTCGGGCAGCCCGGCTTCACGGAAGATTTCTTCCTGAATGAGTGCCGATTCGGGGCAGTTGCTGGCGTGCTTCAACAGGATGGTGTTGCCGAGCAGCAGGTTGGGGCCGGCAAATCGGGCGACCTGGTAGTAGGGGTAGTTCCACGGCATGATGCCCAGCAGCACGCCGATTGGGGCGGATCGCACGATTGCTCCGCCACCGCTCATGGGGCGCATGTCTTCGTCGGCGATCAGGTCGGGGCCGTATTCGGCGTAGTACTCGTAGATGTCGCCAACGAAGCCAGCTTCACCGGTGGCCTGTGCGATGGGCTTGCCCATTTCGCGGGCGATGATGGCACCCAATTCGGCGGCGCGTTCCTTGTAAATCGCGGCGACGCGGTGCAGGACGGCGGCACGTTCGGCGACGGGTGCGTCCTTCCACGACTGGAATGCGGCGTGAGCTGTGGCGACTGCGGTGTCGATCTGCTCGGGGGTGAGGCTGTCGTAGGTTTTTTCCACGAATCCGGTTGCCGGATTGGTGATTGCGTAACCCATGTTTTTCTCCTATTTGGTGTCAATTTCTGCAGTATTGAGTGATTTACGCGCTAGCGTGTTGCTACGGCATATGACCCGTACCTTAATCATACGGAAGCGAACGATTTCATGGCAGAACTCAACGGAATGCGCGGACAGGTTTTCCGCCCACTCCCCGACGTTCTGCGCGCCGACGCCGTCGCCGACCGACTGACTACGGCAATCGCCTTGGGTCTGATCCGACAAGGCGAACAGCTGCCCGTCGAAAATGAACTGTCCCAGATGTTCGGTGTAGCCAGCGCCACCGTCCGAGACGCTTTGGCAACCCTGCGTGACGCCGGAATCATCGAAACGAGGCGCGGACGCAGTGGCGGCACGTTCGTGACCGGCTCGCCCTCCGCCAGCCAAGCCACGCTGCACGAACGACTGATCGCCCTGTCGATGGCGGAACTTCGCGACCTCGCTGACGAACAAACGGGTGTCGCCGTGGCGACGGTGCGCCTCGCCTGCGAACGATCCATGCCCCGCGACATCGACCGACTTGCCACAATTGCCGCCGGAATCGGCGACCAGCACACGCTGGAAGGTTCGGCACGAGCGGACAGCAAATTTCACATCCAGCTCGCGGCGCTGACCCAATCCGAACGACTCATGCAGGCGGAAATCCGGTTGCAAAGCGAAACCGTCGAAATGTTGTGGTCGGTGCTGCGCACCCCCGAGGACCGTGCCCGAGCCGCCTCGGAACACCTCGCCATCGCCGAAGCGATGCGCGCCGAAGACATCAAGGCCGCCGAATCGCTGGCGAGCGAACACATTCGCCGCAACGTGTACCGCCTGATCGACGCGAAACTCGACCTGACCTACCCCGAGACCGCAGGAAAGAACGTATGACGCTCGAACAGCAGTCACGAGCCGCCGCCGACACTGTCGCGTCGTGGTTCACGACCGTCTACACCGACCTCGACACGCTTGCCACCAATATTGGGGCGGCCCTGTCGGCCAGCAAGCGCAATCGAACCCACCTGACGAGCTCGGACCTCAAATCCGTTCGTGATGTAGCCACCGCGTTTCTTGCGGCAAACCCGACCGCCGAAGGCGCCGGGGTCATTCTCAGCCCGGGAACCGTCGACGCCACCCACGGTGCAATCGAATGGTGGCGACACAGCGACGACGGCCCCAACAGCAAGGTGTTGTTCAACCTCACCCCCGACTCGGGGTCGTACTACGACTTCGAAAACCTTCCCTGGTTCGAAACCGTCGCCCGCACCGGCCACCGCGCCATCACCGGGCCATACATGGATTACGGCGGGATGGATCAATACATCCTCACGCTCACGGTCCCGCTGTATGTCAACGGAACACTCGTGGGAATGGCGGGGTGCGACATCGAAGTCCGAGACCTGGAAAAAGTGATGGTTCCCATCCTGCGCCGCATCCCCGGCGACGCCGCACTCGTGTCGGACGAAAACATCGTCGTCCTCGGAAACTCGGGCCGCTACCTCGTCGGAAACCGAGTGCGCACGATTCCCGCCGACGGAGGAGCGCTGACGCTCCCCCTCGACGACGTATCGCTGACCCTCGTGTACGCGAAACACCAGGACTTCGCCTAGGCGCGATCCTCGCGGGACGCCCGCACCTGGCTCACAAACTCGCGGAACAGGGCCTCACGGTCCTCGCTCGAACCGTCGGAATCTTCGGGGTGCCACTGCACACCCACCACCCAGCGCGCGGTGCGGTGTTCGGTGCCCTCGACAATCCCATCATCGGCCACAGCCGTGGCGCGCAAATCGGGAGCCACCTCGGCAACAGCCTGGTGGTGCCCCGAACGCACATGAATGCGGTCGCGGCCCAAGACGTCCCGAATCTTTGCGCCCGGCAGCAACGACACCGGTTCGTCCAAAAACATCGGCTTGCCCGGACCACCACGGTGCAGTTCCCACGGATCCAAATCCGGGATCAAGGAACCGCCCAGTGCAAAGTTCAACAGCTGCGAGCCTCGACAAATAGCAAACAGTGGCACGTCACGGGCCACGGTGTCCTTGATCAGGTCGATCGAATAAATATCCGCCGCACGGTCCACCCCGTACAGGTGAGGCACGGGACCCGTCACCCCATAGAGGCCTGGGTCGACATCGCCACCGCCGAGGAACAACACTCCGTCCGCCGAATTGACGACCTCGGGGTCCGGAAGCTCGGCCAGACTGCTGTCCACGAGGATGCTGCGAGCACCCGCCGCTGTGAGCGTCTGCAGAGCCGTCGACGTAAACCGAATCACCAAATCATTGATCTCGTCGGTCATGTCGGGGAAATTCAGCGACACCACCACGGCAACCGTGGGCGCATCAGCGGGCAAATCCACGATCCCCGCAGGAATCACATCCTCGGGTGTGACCTTACGGCTGGCGCTCCTCATGCGTCCTCCCCCACGAACGGATATGGGAGGCTTGGCATCCACTTCGACCACACCTGCTGCAGTCGACCATCGGCCTTGATTGCGTCCAAGGCGGCATCAATCTCGGCTCGCAGCGCATCGTTCGACTTCTCGATACCGATACCCCAGCGGTTTCGCGTCGGCACAGTAAACGCCACATCGAACGCCGAATCCATTTCGGGAATCGGCACCGTCACGACATCATCGTCCACCATCGCGTCCACGGAACCATTGCGCACCGCCTCGATCATGTCACCGAACACGTCATCGCTGGCACCGAACTCCACCGGAATCACGCCGGGGAAAGTCACCGCCAACGCCATGTTCGTGCTGTTCGTGATCGCCGCCACACGGTATCCCGCCATATCGGCCGGCGACCGCGCAGGGTCACCCGCTCGTACAAGCACAGTCTCATTGAAAATCGCATACGGCTGGGTGAAATTCACCTGACGCATCCGATCCTCGGTCATGCCTTGTCCGCACCACACAGCATCGGCATCACCTGCCTGCACGAGCGGGATCATGTTCTCCCATGCGGTGAAAACCCACTCCAGCTTTCGGCCCATGTGTTGCGCGACCAGCGCCGCAACATCGGGCTCGTAGCCGGTACGGTTCACCCCGTCAGGGCTGAGATTAAAGAGCGGCGGGGCCTCGGAATCAATGCAGGCGAGGCGCAGCACGCCGGTCACGGGGTGGTCTCCCAGTACATCGACATCTCCCATTCGGTGATGACGCCGCAGTATCGGGCCCACTCGTCACGCTTCAGCTGCAAGAAAATATCACGCAGGTCTGCGGGAATTGCGGAAGCCATCAGGTCGCTGGACTCGAATGCCGCAATCGAATCACCGAGGGTCATCGGGATCCCCGTGAAGTCGTGGCGAGCGCCCGGTTCCCCCAGAGGAGCACCGGGGTCGATGCGGTTGGTGAGCCCATCTTCCATGGCAGCCAACAACACGGTGTGCGACAGGTAGGGGTTCACGACGGCGT
Source organism: Actinomycetota bacterium (assembly GCA_041191625.1). Lineage (GTDB taxonomy): Bacteria > Actinomycetota > Actinomycetes > Actinomycetales > Microbacteriaceae > MWH-TA3. The sequence continues at coordinate 16,814 of JBEEON010000005.1, forward strand.
CGGGAAGACGGTATTCCATGCGGCCGATCGACGAGATTCGCACCATGCCCGCGCGGCTGTCGAGACCCCATGAGGGGACACTGGGAGCGAACTGACCAGCATCCCAGAAACGCTTGTACGAGTTCACCGTCGACGCCATCACCATGGTGGTCGCCGCCGCGTGCTGCAACATTCCGCCCACCGCGAATCGTCCCACCTCGCTGAGGTGAATGTTCGGGTTGCCGGGTTCGATCAGGGCGTTGACCCCGTCTTTCCACAAACTGATGTTGTGGTGGCAGCCGTTACCCATGAGGCCGTTGGCCGGCTTGGGCATGAAACTTGCCGTGACGCCCAGCTCGCGGGCCACCTGCTTACAAATCTGACGGTAGGTGACCAGGCGGTCGGCCGTCAGGTTGATGTTGTCGAACATCCAGTTGAGCTCGAGCTGACCGTCGTCCTCGTAGTCGCCTTCGATCATGTCGAGTCCGAACTGTTTCGCGTACGAGACCAACTTCTTATAGATGGGTCGCATGCGCTCGAGGTTCTCGACCTGATATGCGGGGCTGGCGCCATCCTTCTTGATGACTTCCATTCCTTCGCCCGCCCACGTCATTTCGGGCTCGGTGCCCGAACGAACTTCGTACCCGGTGCGTGCCGTGAATTCGGCGTGAGCGCGAATCAACAGGCCACGGGAATCGGTCTGCAACGGACGGCCACCGACCTCGGGGAAGTGCGGGGGCTCATAGGCGCGGCAGAACATGCGGGCGACCTGGTTGTCCCACGGGAACACGACGAACGTTTCGGGGTCGGGCAGCGCCACCATCTCGCGCGCACCCACACCGCCACCGATCAAGTTGCC
>JBEEON010000006.1:0-27731 GCA_041191625.1 Actinomycetota bacterium
GGCGTTGTTGGACCGCGCCTTGGAGCTGGGTTTCGATGCGGTGTGCACCGGGCACTATGCGACCATCCTGAACCCCGACAGCGACACCCCGGAGCTGCATCGTGCCAGTGCGTGGGCAAAGGACCAGTCCTATGTGCTGGGTGTGTTGACGACCGAACAGCTGCGCCATTCGTATTTCCCGTTGGGGGATACCCCGTCCAAGGATTTGGTGCGCGCCGAGGCGGAACGCCGCGGTCTTTCCGTCGCAAATAAGCCCGACAGCCACGACATTTGTTTCATCCCCGACGGCGACACGAAGGGGTGGCTCGAGGAGCGCATTCCCATGTCGGATGGTGACATCGTGGACCGCGACGGCACGGTGGTGGGCCGCCACGATGGCGCTTTGTCGTTCACGGTGGGTCAGCGCAAGGGCCTCAATTTGGGTGTTCCCGCGGCGGATGGCCGGCCCCGGTTTGTGATCGAGGTTCGCCCCGCCTCGAACGAGGTCGTTGTGGGTCCTCGTGCCGCACTGGACATCGCCGAAATTGCGGGCGAGCGCCACAGTTGGGCGGGTGTCGATCCGGTTGTGTCGGGTCTGACGTCGGGCACTGCCTCGGATATGCAGGCTTTCGAGGGCGAGGTGCAGATCCGTGCACATGCCGATCCGGTTCCCGCGGTCATCACCGTCGCCAACGGAGAAGTTGTGGTCAGGCCTCATGTGCCGCTGAACGGTGTGGCCACCGGCCAGACCGCTGTGCTGTATTCCCAGACCCGAGTGCTGGGCCAGTTCACGATCGATCGCACCGTTTCCGCTGTCTGACCCGTGACGGTGGCAGACTAAGCACATGCGCGACGTCATCATCTTGGGTTCCACCGGTTCGATCGGTACGCAGGCGTTGGATGTGGTGCGGGCGAACCCAGACAAGTTCCGGGTCGTGGGTATCGCGGCGGGGTCCAATCGGTTGCTCGCGCACGCCCAGGCCACCGAGTTCGGTGTGGAGCATGTGGCGTTTGGTGCCGACGAGGCCACACAGCTGGTGGAGTCCGTGTCCAGCGATGTGGTGTTGAACGGCATCACGGGTGCCGTGGGGTTGAAGCCGACCCTCGCGGTCCTCGATTCGTCGGCCACGTTGGCGTTGGCGAATAAGGAATCGCTGATTATCGGCGGTTCGTTGGTCACGTCGAAGGCCAAGCCTCGTCAGATTGTTCCCGTTGATTCCGAGCATTCGGCGTTGGCTCAGGGGTTGTTGTCGGGGAAATCGTCCGAGGTGGCGAAGCTGATTATTACCGCGTCGGGCGGTCCGTTCCGTGGGTTCAGCCGGGAACAGTTGGCGTCGGTGACACCGGCGCAGGCGGCGAAGCATCCGACCTGGAACATGGGGTCGGTCATCACGACGAATTCGTCGACGCTGGTGAACAAGGGCCTCGAGGTCATCGAGGCGAGCCTGTTGTTTGGGATTCCGTTCGACCGGATCGAGGTCACCGTGCACCCGCAGTCGGTGGTGCATTCGTTTGTGGAATTCGTGGACGGTTCGACGATGGCCCAGTGTTCACCGCCGGACATGCATTTGCCCATCGCGTTGGGGTTGGATTGGCCGAACAGGGTGCCGGGCGCTACGGCGCCGGTGGATTGGACTCAGTCGCATTCGTGGACGTTTGAGCCGCTGGACGAGTCGGTGTTCCCCGCTGTTCGGGTTGCGCGTGAGGTGGGTGTCGCTGGCCTGACGTTCCCCGCTGTGTATAACGCCGCCAACGAGGTTGCGGTGGATGCGTTCAATTCGGGTCGTATCGGTTTCTTGGACATTGTGGACACGATCGAGGCGGTCGTCGCACGTCACGAGGCGCAGCCGACGATGTCGGTGGAGTCGGTTTTGGATGCAGATGATTGGGCCCGTCGTGTTGCTGTGGAAATCCTCAATATCGGGGACTGACACGATTTGGTGTCGCACCTCGGGGGTAACCTGAGGTGATGGACATTCTGGGTTATGTAGCGGGCGTACTTTTCATGGTCGTCGGGATTGCTGTGTCCATTGGTTTGCACGAGCTGGGGCATTTTCTGCCGGCTCGGCGGTTTGGTTTGACGGTCCCACAGTTCATGATTGGGTTTGGTCCCACCCTGTGGTCGACGCGGCGTGATGGCACGGAATACGGCGTGAAGGCGATTCCGTTGGGTGGCTATGTCAGCATCCCGGGCATGTATCTTCCCGAGGCTCGGCCGACGTCGTGGTGGGGTGCGCGGTTGTTCCGTCGCACGATCCAGGATGCGCGTGATGCCTCGGCGGAATCGATTGACCAGGGAAGCGTTCCTTTTTACTCTTTGCCGGTGCGCCAGCGGATCGTCATCATGTTGGGCGGTCCTGTCACGAACCTCATCATTGGCACGGTGTTGTCGAGCATTGTCTTCATGGGCGTCGGTATCTATCAACCAACCACCACCGTCCAGTCGATTGCGGAATGTGTGCTGCCGTCCGAAACGACGCAGACCGAGTGCACCAGCTCGGATCCTGCGGCCCCCGCGGCGGCGGCCGGAATGCTGCCGGGCGACGTCATCACCGCGATCGACGGGGTCGAAACCCCGGGTTGGATTGAGGTCACCACGACGATTCGTGACTCGGCGGGTATTCCGCTCGACTTTACGGTGTTGCGCGACGGCCGCACCCTGCACCTGACCGTCACGCCGTTGGAAATCGAACGCGGCCAGATCGATGCGAACGGCGAATTGGTCGTGGACGCCGACGGCAACCCCGTGATGGTGCAGGCGGGCTATGTCGGAATCGGCCCCGAGCGTGTGCGCACGCAGCAGTCACTGGGTGACACCGTGGTGTACATCGGCGATTCGATTGCCGGTGTCGCCACGATGATCGTGAACCTGCCCGACCGTGTCGGCGACATCTGGAATGCGTCATTTGGGGGAGAAGAACGTGACCCCAACGGACCCCTCAGCGTGGTGGGTGTGGGCCGTGTTGCCGGCGAGTTGGCGTCACTGACCGACGTGGCCATCGGTGACCGGTTCGTGGGATTGTTGGGGCTGCTCGCGTCACTGAATTTGGCGTTGTTCGTGTTCAACCTGATCCCGCTGCTGCCACTCGATGGCGGTCATGTCGCGGCGGCCCTGTGGGAATCCGTTCGACGACGATTCGCGGCTCTTCGCGGAAAACCCGACCCTGGGCCCGTCGACACCGCGCGACTGATTCCCGTAACCCTCGTGGTCACTGCTCTGCTGCTGAGCCTCAGCCTGTTGCTGATGTACGCCGACATCGTGAATCCCATCAGCCTCCTGTAACTCGCCGCCACGAGAGGGGTACTGTGTAACTGTGCCAGCTGTGAACATCGGAATGCCCCGAGTCCCCGAGACTCTCGCCCCTCGTCGCGTATCCCGCAAAATCAAGGTCGGTTCGACCTTCGTCGGCGGAGACGCACAGATTGCCGTGCAGTCGATGACGACCACGAAAACCACCGACATCAACGGGACACTGCAGCAGATTGCCGAGCTCACCGCCTCGGGCTGCGACATCGTTCGTGTGGCTGTGCCCACCCAAGAAGACGCCGATGTGCTGCACATCATCGCCAAGAAGAGCCAAATCCCGGTCATCGCCGACATTCACTTCCAGCCCAAATATGTGTTCCAGGCGATCGACGCCGGCTGTGCCGCAGTTCGTGTCAACCCCGGAAACATCCGCGAATTCGACGACAAGGTCGGCGAGATTGCAAAGGCCGCGCAGGCCGCCGGTGTCAGCCTGCGAATCGGTGTCAACGCGGGGTCACTCGACCGCCGACTGCTGGAAAAGTATGGCAAACCCACCGCCGAGGCGCTCGTCGAAAGCGCAGTCTGGGAGGCCAGCCTCTTTGAAGAACACGACTTCCACGATTTCAAAATCTCGGTCAAACACAACGACCCCGTCGTCATGGTCAAGGCCTACCGTCAGCTCGCCGAACGCGGCGACTGGCCATTGCACCTCGGCGTGACCGAGGCCGGCCCCGCATTCCAGGGCACCATCAAGTCCGCGACCGCATTCGGAATCCTGCTGGCCGAAGGCATCGGCGACACCATTCGCGTGTCCCTCTCGGCTCCGCCCGCCGAAGAAGTCAAGGTCGGGCTGAAGATCCTGGAATCCCTGAACCTGCGCGAACGCAAGCTCGAAATCGTGTCCTGCCCCTCCTGTGGCCGCGCCCAGGTGGACGTGTACACGCTCGCCGAAGACGTCACCAAGGGCCTCGAGGGCATGTCGGTTCCGCTGCGCGTCGCCGTCATGGGTTGCGTCGTCAACGGCCCCGGTGAAGCGCGTGAAGCCGACCTGGGTGTCGCCTCCGGCAACGGCAAGGGACAGATTTTCGTGAAGGGTGAGGTCATCAAAACTGTTCCCGAATCCGAAATTGTTGCCACCCTGATCGAGGAAGCCAAGCGACTGGCCGCCTCGATGCCCAACTCGGAAAGCGGCGCACCCGAGGTCTTTACCGCCTAAACCCTGCCCGTCTCAACGGTAGGCTGGCACACGTGGTAACCAGACTCTCTCAACTTTTTGTTCGCACTCTGCGCGAGGATCCCTCCGACGCCGAAGTGGCCTCGCACCGTTTGCTGGTGCGCGCCGGCTACATCCGTCGCCAAGCCCCCGGCATCTTTGCCTGGCTGCCCCTGGGCCTGAAGGTTCGTCGCCGAGTCGAACAGGTGATCCACGAGGAAATGGAGCGCGCTGGCGCACAGCAGGTGCACTTCCCCGCGCTGCTTCCCCGAGAACCGTACGAGCGCACCGGTCGTTGGACCGAATACGGCGACGGCATTTTCCGCCTGAAGGACCGCAAGGACGCCGACTACCTGCTCGCTCCGACGCACGAAGAAGTTTTCACCCTGATGGTCAAGGACCTGTACTCGTCGTACAAGGACCTGCCCGTCACCCTGTACCAAATCCAGGACAAGTACCGCGACGAGGCACGTCCCCGCGCCGGCCTCCTGCGTGGTCGCGAGTTTTCGATGAAGGATGCCTATTCGTTCGACGTGTCGGACGAGGGCCTCGCCGCCTCGTATCAGGCGCAGCGTGACGCATACGAGCGCATCTTTACGCGCCTTGGCCTCGAGTATGTGATCGTGAAGGCTGATGCCGGTGCGATGGGCGGTTCCAAGTCGGAGGAATTCCTGCACCCCACCGCGATCGGCGAGGACACGTTTGTGCGCAGCGCCGGTGGCTATGCCGCAAACGTCGAGGCCTATCAGACCCCGGTCCCCGCGAGCATTGCGATCGAGGGCCAGCCCGCACCCGTCGTCTTTGATTCGCCGAACACCCCCACGATCGAGACCCTGGTGGCGTTGGCGAATGACCGTCACGCCCGCGCCGACCGCGCCTGGGTTGCCGGTGACACCCTGAAGAACGTGGTGTTGGCGTTGACGAACCTGGACGGCTCACGCGAACTCGTCGTTGTGGCCGTGCCCGGTGACCGCGATGTGGACCTGAAGCGTGCCGAGGCCGCTTTTGCCCCCGCCGAGGTCGAGGCCGCCAACGAGGACGATTTCCGCAAGCACCCCGGCTTGGTCAAGGGCTACATTGGTCCCTGGTCCGCTGCCGGCGCCGTGTTGGGCGAGCAGTCCACGACCGGTATTCGTTTCGTGCGTGACCCCCGCGTGGTCGATGGCACCGCGTGGATCACCGGCGCGAACCTCGACGAAAAGCATGTTTTCAACCTTGTCGCGGGACGTGATTTTGTCGCTGACGGTGTCGTTGACATCACCGATGTCCGTGATGGTGACCCCGCACCCGATGGCAGCGGCCCGATCGAGACCGCTCGCGGCATGGAGATCGGCCACGTGTTCCAGCTGGGTCGTAAGTATGCCGAGGCTCTCGAGCTGAAGGTGTTGGACGAGAACGGCAAGCTGGTCACCGTGACCATGGGCTCGTACGGTATCGGTGTCACCCGAATTCTCGCGGCCATCGCCGAAGCGAATCACGACGAGCGTGGCCTGATTTGGCCGACCGAGGTCGCTCCGTTCCACGTTCAGGTGGTTGCGACGGGCAAGGACGACGTGGCATTGAGTTTGGCGGATGGCTTGGCGTCGGAATTCGACGCACAGGGTTTTGCTGTGCTGTTCGATGACCGCCCCAAGGTGTCGCCCGGTGTGAAGTTCGGAGACGCGGAACTGATCGGTGTCCCATACATCGTCATCGCGGGCCGTAATGCAGCCGAGGGTGTCGTCGAAGTGTGGGATCGTCGCAGCGGTGAACGCAACGACCTCCCGGCCGTCGAGGCACTGGCCTGGTTGCGCGCTCGCGCGAACTAGTTCGGTTTCGGGTACTCTATGAGAAGCCCGCGCGGACGTTGCGCGGCAAAATCTCAATAGGGGGACTCCCATGCACATCGATATCAAGCAGCTTCGCGAAGTTGAAATCGACAAGGAAATCCAGCCCGGCGAACTCGTCGGCATTGTCGAATCCGCAATCCAGCGTGCGTATGTCAAGCACATCACCCCCATCCCTCACGATCTGGGTGACCGTCCCCACCAGGTAAAGCTCGAGGACGAACACGGCCGCGACCGTGCCCGCGTGAACTTGGACCGCAAGTCGGGCGACATCACCATCTTTGTGCCCGCCTATGACGAGGACGGCGAGTTCCTCGGCGAAGAGCAGGTTGACCCCGAAGATTTCGGTTACATCGCTGTGGCCGAGGCCAAGCGTGTGATGTTCCAGGCGCTGCGTTCGATCGATGACGACAAGGTCATGGGCGAATTCCAGCACAAGAAGGGTGACCTGATTTCGGGTGTCATCCAGCAGTCGTCGAACGCCCAGATGGTTCACGTGCTGATTGGCAAGAACCTCGAGGCTGTCATGCCGAAGCCCGAGCAGGTTGCCGGCGAGGATTACAGCCACGGCCGTCGTATTCGTGTGGTCATCACCGACGTGAAGATGGGCATGAAGGGCCCGTCGATCACGGTGAGCCGCCACCACCCCGAGCTGGTGAAGCGCCTGTTCGAGTTGGAAGTTCCGGAACTGGCGCAGGGCCTCGTGAAGATTGCCGCGATTTCGCGCCACCAGGGTCACCGCACAAAGATTGCCGTGTTCTCGACCGAGTCCGGTTTCAACGCCAAGGGTGCGTTCATTGGCGAGCTGGGTGCTCGTGTGCGTAACGTGTCGAAGGAACTCGGCGACGAGAAGATCGACATCGTCGACTACTCGCCCGACCTGGTCGAGTTCGTTGCGCACGCACTGTCGCCCGCGAAGGTGACGAAGGCCGTGCTGGTTGACGAGGCGACAAACGCCGTGCGCGCCTTTGTGCCGGAATACCAGCTGTCGTTGGCGATCGGTAAGGACGGGCAGAACGCGCGTCTCGCCGCAATGTTGACCCGCGCAAAGATCGATGTGAAGAGCGACACCCTCATGGACGAGTTGTCGTAGCCCTGGGGTAGAATGAATCCCGTAAGAACCTGTATCGGTTGTCGCGCTCGCGACGATCGGGCCTCTCTGACGAGAGTCGTGTTGCAGGATTCGGTGGTTGTGGTCGATCAGTCGGCGACAATGCCGGGTCGTGGGGCATGGGTGCACCTCACCGAAAGCTGCGTGACCGCAGCGGTGAAGCGGGGTGGATTTGCTCGGTCGTTCCGCCGGGGCGGCCACATGGATACAACAGGGCTCACTGCCCTGATCGGTAAATAACAACGGTAAAGGTTGATTGGCTGATGGACCACTAATGAGCGGCTCGAAATGAGTTCCGTTACGCAATAGTGGCGTTCCCTGTCTGAGGGTGCGCCAAAGACAGGAGAATTGTGGCTGGAAAACCACGCGTGCATGAGATCGCCGCAGAGTTCGGCATCGAAAGCAAGACCGTAATCGAGAAGTTGGGTACTCTCGGTGAATTCGTCAAGAGCTCGTCGTCGACCGTCGAGCCCCCCGTCGTTCGCAAGCTGAAGGAAGCGCTCGCGAAAGAGGGCATCACCCCCGTTGCTGCGGCGAACACTGGTTCGTCGGCTCGTGGCGCTTCGCGTTCGCGCGCTGCACGCCCCGCGGCCGAGTCGGTTGTTCCTTCGGTGATCCCCGCGGCTCCCGCTGCAGCACCTGCGGCCCCTTCGGCCGATGCTGCACCTGCCGCCGCTCCCGCTGCTCCCGCCGCGCCTGCGGCGCCTTCGGCTTCCCCTGCCGCTCCGGCAGCTCCCGCCGCACCCGAGGCCCCCGCTGCCGCAGCTGGACCTCGTCCCGGTAACAACCCGTTCTCGTCGGCTCAGGGCATGCCCCGTCCCGGCGGACCCCGTCCGGGCAACAACCCTTTCTCGTCGGCTCAGGGCATGCCCCGCCCCGGCGCACCTCGTCCCGGCGCTCCCCGCCCTGGCGCGCCTCGTCCCGGCTCACCCGCCGCAGGCGCAGGTCGTCCCGGCGGCCCCGGTCGCCCCAATGCTCCCTTCCAGTCGCGCACGGGTGGTCTCGGCGCTCGTCCCGCAGGTGCTGGCTTCCAGCGTCCCGGTGGCGGCGCTCCCGGAACCGGCCCCGGTGCTGGTGGCCCCGGTCGTCCCGGTGGTGGCCCCGGTCGTCCCGGCGGCGGTCGTGGTGGTAACACCGCGGGTGCTTTCGGCCGCGGTGGCGGAAAGAGCAAGGCGCGCAAGTCGAAGCGGACGAAGCGTCAAGAGTTTGAAATGCGCGAGGCCCCGTCGCTTGGTGGCGTAAAGGTCCCTCGCGGCAACGGCTCGACCATCCTGCGTTTGCGTCAGGGTGCATCGATTTCGGACTTCGCCGACAAGATCGAACAGCTCACCGGCATTCCCGTGCCTCCCGGAAACCTCGTCACCGTGCTGTTCCAGCTCGGCGAGATGGCGACCGCCACGGAATCGCTCGACGCTGCAACGTTTGAAATTCTCGGTGAAGAACTGGGTTACCGCATCGAAGTTGTGTCGCCCGAGGAAGAGGACAAGGAAATCCTCGAATCGTTCGACATCGACCTCGACGGTGAAGACGACGAAGACGACCTCGTCATTCGTCCCCCCGTTGTTACCGTCATGGGTCACGTTGACCACGGTAAGACTCGACTGCTCGACGCTATCCGTCGTGCCGATGTCGCCGCGGGCGAAGCCGGTGGAATCACCCAGCACATCGGTGCGTACCAGGTGTGGACCGAGCACGAGGGCATCGTACGTGCGATCACGTTCATCGATACCCCCGGTCACGAGGCGTTCACCGCCATGCGTGCCCGTGGTGCACAGGTCACCGACATCGCAATCCTCGTGGTTGCAGCCGATGACGGAATCATGCCCCAGACGGTCGAGGCGTTGAACCACGCCCAGGCCGCGGGTGTGCCCATCGTTGTCGCCGTCAACAAGGTTGATAAGGAAGGCGCTAACCCCGCCAAGGTCCGTCAGCAGCTGACCGAGTACGGTCTGGTTGCCGAAGAATACGGTGGAGACACCCAGTTCATCGACGTGTCGGCTCTGAAGGGTGACGGTGTCACGGCTCTGCTTGACGCAGTGCTGCTGACCGCTGACGCAGGTCTCGACCTGGTCGCGAACCCCAACAAGTCCGCACGTGGTGTCGCCATCGAAGCGAAGCTCGACAAGGGTCGCGGTTCGGTCGCTACCGTCCTGATCCAGTCGGGTACGTTGCGCATCGGTGACGCCATTGTCGCCGGCACCGCCTATGGTCGTGTCCGTGCAATGACCGACGAGCACGGTGACAAGGTCGAAGAGGCATACCCCTCGCGTCCCGTCCTCGTGCAGGGTCTGTCGAGTGTTCCTCGCGCCGGTGACACGTTCATCGTCACCGACGACGACCGCACCGCACGCCAGATCGCCGAGAAGCGTGAGGCAGCCGAGCGTAACGCCCAGCTGGCCAAGGCTCGCAAGCGTATCTCGCTGGAGGACTTCACCAAGGCCCTCGAAGACGGCAAGGTCGACACGCTTAACCTCATCCTCAAGGGTGACGTTTCGGGTGCTGTCGAAGCCCTCGAGGAATCGTTGCTCAAGATCGAGGTGGACGACAGCGTGCAGCTGCGCATCATCCACCGCGGTGTGGGTGCGATCACCGAGAGCGACATCAACCTGGCCACCATCGACAACGCGATCATCGTGGGCTTCAACGTTCGCCCCGACACGAAGGCCCGCGAGCGCGCACAGCGCGAGGGTGTCGACGTGCGTTTCTACAGCGTGATCTACAACGCGCTGGACGAGATCGAACAGTCGCTGAAGGGTCTGCTGAAGCCCGAGTACGAAGAAATCCAGAGCGGTGTCGCCGAAATTCGCGAGGTATTCCGTTCCTCGAAGTTCGGAAACATTGCCGGTTGTATCGTGCGCAGCGGAACCATTACCCGCAACGCGAAGGCCCGTGTTATCCGCGACGGCATCGTCATCGCCGATGGTTTGGCCATCGAGTCGCTGCGTCGCTTCAAGGATGACGCCACCGAGGTCCGCACGGACTTCGAGTGTGGTATCGGACTGGGCAAGTACAACGACATCCAGATTGGTGACGAAATCGAAACCATCGAGATGAAGGAGAAGGTGCGCGCCTAATGGCTAACCCGGATCGCGCGCGCAAGCTCGCGGAGCGCATTAAAGAGATCATCGCTCGCCGCCTCGAGAAGGGCATTCGTGACCCTCGAATGGGTTTTGCGACGATCACGGATGTGCGTGTTACCGGTGACCTGCAGCACGCCACGGTCTTCTTCACCGTCTATGGTTCGGATGCGGAACGCCAGGATTCCTTGCGGGCGCTGAAGGCGGCCACGGGAATGCTGCGCACCGAGGTGGGACGCAACATCACGTCGCGTTTGACCCCGTCGCTCGAGTTCGTTCTTGACGCCTTGCCGGAAACCTCGGCGCACATGGAGGACTTGCTGTTGCAGGCCAAAATCCGTGACGCTTTGGTGGCGAAGGAATCCGAGGGCAAGGAATATGCCGGCGATTCCGACCCGTATGTGCACCCCGCCGAGGATGACGACGACCAGTAGTTCCACGAACCACCGCGCAGCAGCCGATGCTATTGCGCGGTGGTTTCGTTCTGCCGCCAGGCCGTTGCCGTGGCGCGAGCCGGGCACGACCGCGTGGGGTGTTTTGCTGTCCGAGGTGATGGCACAGCAGACTCCGGTCGCCAGGGTTGCGCCGGAGTGGCTGGCGTGGATCGAGCGTTGGCCGACTCCCGCGGATCTCGCGGACGCGTCACAGGCCGAGGTGCTGGTGGCGTGGGGGAGGCTGGGGTATCCCCGTCGGGCGTTGAATCTGTGGCGTGCTGCGGCGGTCATTCGTGACGAGCACGGTGGTGTGGTGCCGTCGACGGTGGCCGAACTCGAGGCTCTTCCCGGAGTTGGGTCGTACACCGCCCGAGCTGTGCTGGTGTTTGCGATGGGTCAGCATCATCCGGTGGTGGACACGAATGTGCGACGGTTTTTGGCGCGATTTGTGGATGGTATGTCGCAGCCGCGGGCGCCTCGGGTGTCCGCTGATATGCGTCAGATGGACGAATTTCTGCCCGACACTGCGCCGGATTCCGTTGTCGTCAATCAGGGTGTCATGGAATTGGGTGCTGTAATTTGCACGGCTCGTGCGCCGCGATGTGGGGAATGCCCGGTCGCGGGTTCGTGTGCGTGGCTGCTGGCGGGCTCGCCCGATAACGCGGTGAATACAAAGAAGCCGCAGGCGCGTTTCGACGGGTCGGACCGGCAGATGCGGGGGTCGATTCTGGCGGTGCTGCGTGCCGACCACACACGGGTTCATTCCGTTGCCTCTATTGCCGAGAGCCTGCCGACGGGTCCGCTGCTCACCCCGGCGCAGCGCGCACAGTTCGAACGTGCCGTGGAATCGTTGCTCGATGACGGGCTTATCCACGGGGCGCAGGGAGGGTACACGATCTGACCCCGCCGATGGGTTAGACTTTGTGTAACGCCCGCCAGACAATGTGTGGTTCAGGGTCGAAATCATCTCGTCGCATCACCACCGTGTGAGCGATGTCAGTTCCTGCATTGGAGAACCATGGCCCAGAACGGCCGCACTACTGCACGCACCACGAAGCGCCGCCGCCCCCTCGACGAGGAAGGCATCATCCCGATCCTCGCCCGCGCCGTGCGCGAGGTCGAAAACGCCAGCAACCGCGACGGCAAAGTCAACGCCTCGAATCGTACGAAGTTTCACGCCGCCGGCCTGCTGATCCGTGAAGAAAAGATCCGCCTGGATTCCGACACGACGATGTCGCAGAAGGATCGCGAGGAACAGAACAAGCGCCTCGACGGTCTGGCCATGATCATGGTGAAGACCTTGGCCAAGGACCAGTCGTTGGGGACCCTGCTGGATCCCAACGCAAAGGTGTCGCCGTCGACCCAAAAGCTGCGTCGCGACATGCTGCTCGCGAGCGGCAAAGAGCTCAACGTCGATGACATCCTCATCGTGGACGAAACCCCCGACGAGGTCATCGAAACCAAGAACCACGTGCTGCCGCAGAGCGTGCGTCGTGCCGAGCGCGCGAACCCGTTCCTCGCCCCGGTGTTTGTCGAGAAGCCCAAACTCAACGGACGTCTGGGTAACTGGGAACTGATCGAGCCACTGTTTCGTTCGTTCGAACAGGGCGGTCAGGCCGCGAGCATGGAAATGCCCGAGCCACGCAGCCTGCAGACCCCCGGTGGTCTCGACCTGATGCTGCACCAGGCAAAGTTTGTGGAATCGGCCAAGCAGGGTCACCGCACTTACCTGTTGGCCGACGAACCCGGTCTGGGCAAGACCGCTCAGGCGCTGATTGCCGCCGAGGCGACCGCATCGTTCCCGCTGCTGGTCGTGGTCCCAAACGTGGTGAAGCGTAACTGGGCTCGCGAGGTGGAGCGTTGGATCCCGCACCGTGCCACCAGTGTGGTTCACGGTGATGGCGATGACCTTGATGCGTTCGCCGATGTGATCATCATTAACTACGAAATTTTGGAACGTCACGCCGGTTGGGCGTCGCGTTTCGGGTTCAAGGGCATGGTCGTCGACGAAGCCCACTTCATCAAGAACAAGGAATCGCAGCGCTCACGTAACGTGCAGTCGATTGCGGCAGCGATCCGTTCGCGCCAGGTTCAGCCGTTGCTCATCGCTTTGACGGGTACCCCGCTGATCAACCAGATTGAGGACTTCCGCATGATCTGGCGTTTCCTGGGGTGGATCGACGACGAACGCCCCACGGGTGAACTGATGGCGAAACTGGAATCGTTGGGGCTGACCCCGGCGGATCCCGGTTTCTTCCCCGAGGCGCGCCAGTCGGTCATCGACATGGGCATCGTGCGTCGCCGCAAGGCCGATGTGGCCAAGGACATTCCTGCTCGACGTATCGCCGACATCCCTGTCGAGCTGGACGACGAGATGGGTCGCTCGATCCGTGAGTCCGAGCTGGCTCTGACGAAGCGTCTGATCGAACGCTACGACCGGATTATTGCCGGCCGTGGCACCGTGATGACCGATGTCGACCACGACATTGTGCGCCTCGTGGCGACCAGCGAGGTCGAGGAAGCGAAGCAGTCAAAGACCGAAGACAACGTGTTTGCCATGGTCCGCCGTATCGGTCAGGCAAAGGCTACTCTGGCCGCCGATTACACCGTCCAGTTGGCCCAGAACGTGGGCAAGGTTGTGTTCTTTGCAAAGCACATCGATGTCATGGATGTCGCCGAGGCGCACTTTGCCAAGGCGGGTCTGCGCACGACGAGCATCCGTGGCGACCAGTCCGCTGCGGCGCGTACCGCCGCGATCGACGATTTCACTAACGACCCCGAGGTTCAGGTAATTGTGTGTTCGCTGACGGCTGCGGGTGTGGGTATCAACCTGCAGGTGGCGTCCAACGTGGTGCTCGCCGAACTGTCGTGGACCAGCGCGGAACAGACCCAGGCGATCGACCGCGTGCACCGCATCGGTCAGGAAATGCCGGTCACTGCGTGGCGCATCCTCGCCGCCCAGACCATCGATTCGCGTATCGCTGACCTGATTGATTCCAAGGAGGGCCTGGCGGCTCGTGCCCTGGATGGTTCCGATGCGGGCCTCGAGCCCAGCGAGTCGGTACAGGTCGCTGCGTTGGTCGCGTTGCTCGTCGACGCGGTCCGTTCGCGCGGGTTCTAGCTTTCCGCCTGCCACGCCTTTGAACAGGTGCGGCACTGGTGGGTGGGTAGTTCTTCGGCGACGCTGAACATTTCCGTGCCGCCCAACAGGATGTCACCTTCGGCTTCTGCGTCGAGCATTTCGCCGCTGGGAGCCCCATAGACGATATCGAGCGGGGACGTGTCACCGCAGCGGGGGCAGATTATGTCCCCAGGGTTTGTGAATAGGTTGTTCATGGCTTCCTTCCGGCCAAGGAGTGAATGTCCCGAAAATATCGTGAGGCTCCGACACGAAACCCGGTGACGCCGGAATTTGTGGCACGCGAAGCCGCGAGGTGCAGTATCACAGAGCGGCGCGATCGAGGCCGATGCGTGTAAACAGGGCGGAGTGTGCTCGCTCAATGGCGACGGCGATAGCACCCAGTGCGATGATGAAACCCGCAATTCCGGCGATGTAGGCGACCACGCCACCCCAACCGGCCGGGCCGAAGGGTTCGAGGAACGGGTACGGGTACCAGCCGTCCAGCGAGCCTCGGATCATGGTGGCGCCCGCCCACACCAGCGGGTATGCGCAGGTGATGGCCAGAACGTTCCAGGACAGTCGCGAACGGCCGGGCATCAGCAACCATTCGATGGCGATGAACGCCGGAATGATGACGTGCATCACTTCGTTAGGGAACGTGAACTGTGACACAAACCCGTCGCTCGACGGCACGTCGCGCAACAACAGGTTATAGACCACGCCGGTGACGACGGCATAGGTGACAATGCTGGCGCGCACCACTGTGTACCACCGGGGGTCAACCCCGCGGGTCAAGGCGATGATTCCACCGATCAACAGCACGACCACGTTCATGTGGCTCGACTGGATGGTGAAGTACGAATAATATTCCTCGGGCCGGAAGACCCCGTTCACCGTCTTGTCCACAATCTGGGTGGTGATGGACACCAGAATCGACAAGGCCGCGACAATGTTCAGCACCCCGAAGGCGCGGCGAATTCCGCGTGCGGTGCGAATGTGTCGGTGTGCGTTTTTGGGGTTGGCAAGGGTGGGTTCGAAGAGGGCTGGCATTGTGCTCCTTTGCGCTGTTGTCAGGATACCGCGGCGGTACGGTGGATACATGTATGACGTCGTCGTGGTGTATTTGATGCGCGAGAAGCGCTCGTTGTTTCGGACGACGGCCGAGGTGCTCTTGGGGCGCAAGCTGACGGGCCTTGGTGTGGGAAAGTTTGTGGGTGCCGGCGGCAAGGTCGAGCCCGGCGAGACGGTGCGCGAGGCGGCGATTCGCGAGGTGCGCGAGGAATTGGGGGTCGAGGTGGTTCCGGACATGTTGTTCCCGGTGGCGCACCAGTATTACCCGTTTGTGGACCGCCCCGAATGGTCGCAGCAGTCGTACGCTTTCGTGGCCTATGACTGGTCTGGCGAGCCGGCGGCCAGCGAGGAATTGGATCCGGAATGGTTCGATGTCGCACGTTTGCCGTTTGATCGCATGTGGCCCGATGCGGCCGAATGGTTGCCCGAGGCGCTCAGCGGCGAGTACGTGTCCGGTGAGTACCGGTACCGTGCGGATGGTTCGTTGGCGTCCGACCCGGGCTGAAGTCCCTGGAGGCATTCATAGCGGGGTTCGCCTGTGGTGCGTTTGAGCCTCAGTCTTGCAACAGTGGGGGGATAAGCCCCGACGCGTTGAGGCTGTGAATCAGGTGGGGTGTGATGGGGGAATCCTGCAACGCGACCCGATAGTGTCGGGGCCCGTCGTGCAGGCTTTCGATGAGTCCGTGTTCCCTCAGGTCTCTGATTTTCTGACTGCGGCGAACAGCCGAACCTGTCAGTAATGGCTCCAGGTCGGCGGATTTCACGACTCCTCGTTCCCACACGAATTCCACGATCTGCCGTTGTTGCGGGGTGATTTTTCCTGCGAACTGCGCGTGGTCCAGTGCGGGGTAAAGGATCTGTTCCGTCACGGTGTCGTGATCGTGCAGCGTGGCAAGCCGTTGCATGTCGGCGAGCATTCCGTCGGCAAAGAATTCGGTCCACGCGGTGCGGCCGTCGACTGTTCCCGTATCGGCGCTGGCGAGGGCGTCGTAATATTCGGTGCGCCGTCGTCCAAAAATCGCGGTGGGGCTCAACGGCAATCCGTGCACATCGGTGAAGCCGTTTCGGCGTAGTTGCCATAGGGTCAGCAGCCGACCGACCCGGCCGTTACCGTTTCCGAATGGATGCACCCACGAAAACAGGTGATGCGTCGCCGCGATGTGAGCGATCTGGTGGCGGGGTGCGACGGCAGTGTTGGCGGCTTCGATCACTGCCTCCATTTCTGCGTGAACCACAGCGGGTGGTGGGGGAGTGTGTTCGGCGCCATCGATGCGCACAGGGTGCGAGCGATAGCTCCCGGGATTGAGGTCGCCCTCACGCGTCAGTCCGGCGATGACCATTGTGTGCAGATGCCGAATGGTGCGATGGTCGATGGGCTGGTCGACCGGCAGTTGGCTGACCCATTCGGTGGCTGTTTCGAGGTTGTCGATTTCGCGAAGGTTTTCGGCCTGTCGGTGTGTCGAACGTGACGGTGTCACCGCATCGATGACGGTGGTGCGGTTGCCCTCGATTCGCGCCGACGCTAATCCCGACAGTCGTGAGTACAGCGCATGCAGCGCATCGGTATTTGCACTGATGCCACTGGGCCGGGCGGTGGTGCCGCGAAGTCGCTCGATTTCAAACAGTGTGTCCAGCAGTTTCGGGCTGGGATCTTGTGGTGAGTGCAAGGGGTCGGCGGTTGCGGGGGTCACGAACAGTATTTTACGTCTATCTTCTGACTAATTAATCAAAATCGCGGAAAAATGCTGTTAATTCGCAATTTTTGGCTAACGCTTAATTAAATTGGTGCTACTCGCACCCGACTCCGTCACCGTCGCGATCGAGGCGTGGAGCGTAACCCGGAGTGCCGCGAAGTACCGGTGCCGCGCCTGCCGCTCGTGCTTCCGTGCAGTTCGCCCACGGGGTGGCTCCTGCGGGGTACACGTACCCGCTGCCCGATCCTCCCGAAGAACCGCCAGATGATCCACCCGAAGACCCCGAGCCGCTGCTGCCCGACGATGCACCCGCTGCGGGAATGTCCAAGGCCCCGGACACTGCACGTTCGGGGTAGTCGGTTGTGTACGCCTTCTGGGTGGGGCACGTTTCCAGCACGTCGATCATCGCAGCCTTTTCGGACGGGGTGACCCACAGGTGGTATTCGGCTTTTACTGACACCTGACGTGCCACATACCGGCAACGGTACGAGGCCTGGGGTGGCAGCCATTCTGAAGTATCCGAGTCGCTTTTCGCGGAATTGGCGGGGCCGTCGACAGCCATCAGGTTGAGCGGGTCATTCGCAAACGCCACACGCAGCTGCCACGACAGTTTTTGGGCTCCCGTTCGCCACGCGTTGGACAATGCCACCATGTGGTCGATTTGCACCTTCGTGGATGTGCCCGAACCGCGCACGAAGTTGATGGTGGTGCCCGTATAGGGGTCGTCGATCACGCCGCGCAACACCAGGCAGCCGTCCTCGGCGATGATCGTTTCGAAGTCTCGACGCAGGATGTCGTTGCGAGTGTCGCACCCGTTGTCGTCGACGTCGACCCATGCGTCGCCGAACCTGTCGCGGTCATAGTTGCTGTCGTCCGCCCACGACGCCACCTTCAGGGTGGCGAGCAACCCCAGAGCGGTCGACTTGTCGGACACTACTTGTCCGCCCGTTTCGCTGGGTTCCGGTGTGGGGGTGTCCGTGGGCTCGGGTGTCTGCGATTCCGAGGTGCTGGGTTCCGGTGTCGGGGACTCCGAGGCGCTGGCCGACGCGCTGGGCGTCGAAGTGGGGGACTGGTTCTCGCCAATGATCCCCGCCGTCACAATCGACGAAATCCCACCGAACAGCACAATCGCCAACAACGCGGCACCCCAGGTGCTGATGCGTTGCTGTTTGCGGCTCATGTCTTCCTCCACGATTCAGAATATGTGACCCATCGAATTCACCTGATTTTCGCACAGCTATGGGTGATTGTTTTATTTGTCGGTGGTCTGTGATCTACTGATCTTGTCGCCTCAATTGGCGCAATACGAGTGGAGAAACAATGAAATTGGATGCGCAACAAAAAGAAGTTGCCGAGATCTTCTCGGGCGGGCTTCGGTATGAAATTCCGGCTTATCAGCGAAATTATGCGTGGAAGAGCGAGCAAGTCGCGGCTTTTCTCGCGGACCTTGGAACTGCGTACGAGTCCGAAG
The DNA here is from genome assembly GCA_041191625.1 of Actinomycetota bacterium. Taxonomy (GTDB): domain Bacteria; phylum Actinomycetota; class Actinomycetes; order Actinomycetales; family Microbacteriaceae; genus MWH-TA3. The sequence goes on from JBEEON010000006.1 coordinate 18,245, forward strand.
ACGATCACTTCTTCGGCTCCATCGTGCTTCTTGACAACGGCAACAAACCGTTCTCCGTGATCGATGGGCAACAGCGTCTTACGACGATTGTGCTCTTGCTGTGCGTTCTCCGTGACCGCATCGCGCACTTCGATGACCGTTATGTCATGCAGCATGGGCACCCGATCGGTCTCGACATGTTGATGACGACCATGTTGCGAACCGAAAACACTTTCGAGCTTCGGTACACCGCAAACTACAAGATTGCAAAGATTTTTGAAAACTTTGTACTCGTCGACCCCAGCTCGCCTCACCGTCGACACTTCGCTAGCGACCTCTCGCAACTGACTTCCGAGGAAAAGCGATACACGCTTGATCTTCGGAAGGCTCACTCGCAGATCACGAAATGGCTCGAGGCTCAGCTCCTTCCCTTCGCAGGTGATGAAGACGAAATGAAGCGACGCCTCTACGGAATGATTGTCACGCTCCGTGCGGCATCGAAATTGCTGAGAATCGTGGTCGACAACGAGGACGACGCATTCATTCTGTTTGAGACATTGAATGACCGAGGTTTGCGACTGACCGCCAGCGATTTGTTGAAGAGTTTCACGCTGCGAGAAATCCAGGACGGGTCAACTCCCGCGCAAGCCATGGAGGCTCTAGAAAAATGGGATGACGCCGCGGATGCACTCGGCGATTTCCCGTTTACGAAGTTCCTGCGCCACTACCTGCTCTCTGTCCAGAAGGAGAAGGTGCAAGCAAAGAAAATTTTCATGATTTTCAAGGACTTGATCAAGGGCTACGGCTCGAACGGTGCACTCGAAAACCTCGATAATCTCACCGCTGCGGCTTCGAACTACGCTGTGATCCTTGGCGAGAAAGCCTCCGGAGATACCAAGTTGGACGACATTCTTTCGCGGCTGGAACTTTTTTCGGACACGCACAGAGTTTTCCTGCTCCGCGTATTTAAGTTCGGGTTTACCGCTGAGCAGCTTCGTCGGGCAGCGCGTGCGATCGAAGTGTTGGCCTTCCGGTGGATTCTGGTCGGTGGGAACGCCCAGGAAATTGAATCCTTCTATCAGAAGACCGCACTCAGCATCACACGAAACGATGCGGTGCAACTCGAAGATGCGATCAAGGAAATTCTTGCGAAGGTCCCTGGTGACGACCTGACCCACGCGGCACTCGAGAGTGGCTCTGCAAAGCGAGACAGTAACTTCCGTTTCTACGTTTTGAAAAAGCTGAACTACGCACTTACGAAGACCGAATTGGTCTGGAGCCGAAAGGCTATCCACATTGAGCACCTCGCACCTCAGAACCCCTTGCTTGACGCAGGTTGGTTCGATGCAGTTGCCCCCAAGGTTGCGGCAATCCCCGGTGAGCCTACCTACGAGGACTACATCTCTCAATGGGGCAACCTGTCCTTGCTGGAGTACGAGATCAATTCCTCGATTCAGAATTCGAACTGGCCTACGAAAGTGGCGGGTAAGAACCTCGAAAAGGGAATTGACAAGTCCCAGATCGCGCTCAACGCCGACCTGATTCTGATGCCTGCCTGGACTGCAGCAGACATCGCACGGCGGACACGTTGGGTGGCCGATTCGATGACGAAAATCACCTCGGTGCCGAACGTTGACTCGGATGTGACGGTGGAAAAGTTCTCCGCATAATCTGCGCATAACTTGCTCAACGGCTGGCGGCGTTCCCCGATAGATTTGGGGGACGCCGCTACTCGTATCCGGAGGCAACATGACCACCCACCACATTCACTCAGGTGCCGTCTCGCTGATTATCGATATCACCGAGGGCGTTCCCGAAGTCCTGTACTGGGGTGCCGCGATTCCGGCGTTTGATGCGAATGATCCGATTGCTGCAGCTTTGCGCGATGCGACCGTCGAGGGTGTGCCGCACGGCCTGTCCGACGTCAGCCCGCGTCAGGGAATTTGGCGCGAGAATTCTCGGGGATACTTAGGCCGCCCGGCCCTCGACGGCCACCGCGGTGGGCTGGACTGGTCGCCACTGTTTCGTGTGACCGGGGTCGACACCACGGACTCCAGCATCCGCCTCGAAGCCGCCGATGACCGCGCGGGGCTTTCCGCCACCGTCACGTACACCCTGCAACCGGGCGGAGTCGTGGTCATCGACCACAGCCTCACGAACCGCGGCGAAGCCGACTACACGCTCAACGAACTCACCACCTGGTTGCCGCTGCCCGATCGGGCGTCAGCTGTGCTGGATTTCACCGGACGTTGGACCAAGGAACGCCAGCCTCAGCGACACGAAATTCGCGTGGGGGAATGGGTGCGCGAAAGCCGCGAGGGCCGCAGCGGTCACGACCACAGCATCATCAGCATCGCCCACACCGCCACCACCGGTCACAACTCGGGTGAAGCCTGGTCGTGGGGTGTGATGTGGTCGGGCAACACCCGCCACATCGTCGAAAAGACCCCCACGGGTCGGCAGTCGATTGGTGCCGGCGAACTGTTGCTGCCTGGTGAAGTCATCCTCGCACCCGGTGAAACATATGAGACGCCCGGTGTGGCCGCAGCGTATTCGGCGGACGGTTTCGACGGAATCACCCACGCACACCACACATGGTTGCGGTCGCGTGCCGAGCACCCCACCGCGGTGCGCCCCCGCCCGTTGACGCTTAACGTGTGGGAGGCCGTGTATTTCGATCACGACCTGGAACAGTTGACTCGCCTCGCCGAGGTCGCCGCCGGTATCGGTGTGGAACGGTTCGTGCTCGACGACGGTTGGTTTGGTGCCCGCCGCGACGACACTGCGGGGCTGGGTGACTGGGTCGTGTCTAACGAGGCGTGGCCCGACGGCCTCGACCCGTTGATCGACATGGTGAACTCGCACGGCATGGAATTCGGGCTGTGGTTCGAAGGCGAAATGGTGCAACCCGATTCGGATCTGTACCGTGAACACCCCGAATGGATCCTGCACATGGCCGACCGCACACCCATCATGGGCCGCGGTCAGCACGTGTTGGATATCACTCACCCCGGTGCGTTCGATCATGTCCTCGGTCAGGTCGATGCGGTCCTGAGCGCACACAATATTCGCTACATCAAATGGGACCACAACATGGTGCTCATCGAGCCCGGTCACCTGGGTCGAGCAGCGGTTCGCAAACAAACCGAAGCCATCTATCGCCTGTTCGATGAACTGAAGCGCCGCCACCCGGGGCTGGAAATTGAGTCCTGTGCGTCCGGTGGGGGCCGAATCGACTTGGGTATGACGTTCCATGCCGACCGTTTCTGGACCAGCGACTGCAACGACGCCTTGGAACGACAAAGCATCCAGCGGTACACCCAGTATGCGATCCCACCCGAGATGCTCGGAACCCACATCGGGCCGCACCGGGCACACACCACCCACCGCACCCATTCGCTGTCGTTCCGTGCCACCACCGCACTGTTTGGTCACGCCGGGTTGGAGTGGAATTTGACGGAAACCAGCGACGACGAACGTGCCGCATTGACCCAGTGGGCGGACTATTACAAGGCCAACCGCGGGCTCTTGCACGGCGGCCGCACCGTCCGTGTCGACCATTCTGATGACGCGGCGTTCGTGCACGGTGTCGTGTCCCACGACCGCGATCGCGCCATTTTTGCGTACGTGCTGCTCGACACCACGGGCGGTTCGACCCCCGACGCGTTGCGCATCCCCGGGCTTGACCCTGCGGCCGTGTACTCGGTCACCCGCGTCGAGTTTGCGGGAGGGCCCACCCACGTGTCGCGTGCCCTGCCCGGCTGGTGGGGTGCTGCAGCGGACGGTTCGTTCCAGTTGACCGGCGAGATGCTGGGCGCTGTCGGTCTGCGCCCGCCGATCATCGACCCCGAGACCGCTTTCGTGCTGGAGTTCGCCCGCGTTTCGTAGCCCGCGAAAACATTCCGGGAAACAGTCGACCCGAGGCTCGCAGTGCAGGCCTCGGGTCGTTTCTGTGTGCGCTTAGCGGCGTACTTGGGTGAAGTAGTGGGTGGACAGGTTTTCGGCCAGCTGGCGCAACGCCGGCATAACCTTGTCGGTCGCACCCGAGTTCAGCGTGTCCGTCTCGGTGTCGTGGAACAGGTTGGAGCGCAACGACACGGTGATCACACGGACGCCGCGCGGGGCCTCGATGGCAGCGGACTGTTCGACGGTCCAGCCGGCGAACGCCGAATCCACAGCGTGCTGCACTGTGTCTTCCAGTCCGGAAGTGACGATCAGGTCGGCGCCGCCGTCGTGTGCGTCGAGGTTCACCACATAGGCGGTGTTCCAGCGCATCAGCGAAAGGTCGCGCAGCTCGGTGATGTCGATGCCGTCCATTGCAACGGAAACACCTTCGAGGCTGGCGGCGAATACACCGGTGAGGTCACTGACCGCGTTGACGATGATGGCCGACAGGTCAGTTTTGTTGACGAATGTGGGATGTGTTCCCACCCATTTCGCCATTACTCGGTGCCCGGAAGCAGGCCGTTGGCGCCGAGGCGTTCAACCAGTGCGGGGTTCGAGGGTTCGGACAGCCACGATCCGTCGGGGAATGTGATGACGGGGATTTTGGGCATTCCGCTGATGGCTTGAGCACGTTCACGGTTGGTGTCGTCGGAATCGGTGTCGTGCCACACATAGTCGACGTTGTGGTGTTCCAGGAGCATCTTTGCTCGCACACAGTCTCCGCACCATCCGGCGCCGTACATTTCTACAGTCATGTTGACCTCCTGCTTTCAGGATAGGCGTTTGCGGGTAGTTGTGCGCCGTGACCGGGTTTCATGTCGGTGGTCGGATTTATCCTCAAGGAAACGAGAGGGGCAGTATGTCGACGATTCGCATCATCACGTTGGACCAGGTCCGTGGGATTGCCGCGCGGATCGCGGATCCTTCACGCGTGGCGCCCATTATCGTGGTCACGTCGGGGGACCGGGGGTTCAACTTTGATATCCCGGCAATTGTCGATGAACTGGGCCGGAATGCCGTCGTGTATTCGTGTGATCACGCCGCTCTTGTTGCCGCATTGGAAAAAGAGGTCGACCGTGACCTCGTCGCGGGGCCCGGAGTTGCCGCGATTTTCGGCGCGGTTTCCCTGGGCGACTCAGGGTTCTGCGTCAGCTATGCCCCGCAGGTCGACACCCCGAACGGCATCAGACGCGCCACGGGTCGTGTGATTGGCGAGGCGCGCACGATGGCCTACAACGCCGGACTGTTTGACCGTCCCTCGGAAGCCTCGGTGCGAGTCACCTGTGTCGTCAAACAGATTTTCGCGGGCAGCGCGATGCTCCAGCCCGAGCCGGTGCGCGGGGCCGCGTTGCCGCCCTTCATGTCGTTGTTGGAATCCACCACCTATCCCGGGGTCCCGTTGTCGTGGTATCTGTCCGTCGGCCAGGTGGTCACCGGAGTGTGGGATCCTGAATCCCGCAATTTTGTGCTCGACAAATCGGATTGGACCCTCGACGACCTTGCGGAACGCTATCCGTACGATTCCGTGACGTTGGCGATGATCACCGAGGTCAAACGACAAGAAGCCACACTGGTGGTGCACCCCTCGCTTCCGATCACCATCACGAAATCCGAAATCACCAGCAACCCTCTCGACGTAATCGACAGGTTGTTCAGCGTCGACGACATCGTGCGTGTGCGGGTGTATCGCGACGCCCAGGGCCGCACTCGATTGAGGCTCGATGACATCGACGACACAGAGGAAACCCTGCCCGCCATGTCGCTGGTGCCGGGTGGCAATCCGTGGCTCGAACAAGAACACAATGCGATCCTCGACCGCATCCTCGACGACATCGAATCCTCGTTCCGTGTCACCGCCGACGAATCTTCCCGGTTCGACGCCGACATCACCGAGCTGGGAGCCGCCGTCGATATCGACTCGATGCTGACAGCCGCGAGCTCGGTCACAAGCGACTCGATGACCGACACGGGATCTCTGCCCTCGCTGCCCGCCGGCGGTGCGGGGTTGCCGGGGTCCGTCGGCACACGAACGCCGATGCCCGGCCCCGGGAAGGTCACAGTCCCGGCGTCAGCCGTTGCGGGAAGCGCTTACTCCGCACCGGTTGCGGGTGGCATGCGCGCCGACCAGTTCCACCTGAACCAGTACGCGGTGAAAAAGCTGCGTCTGGAATCGGTTGTCCACAAACAGAAACTGGAATCCATCCAAGAGCAACACCGATCTGCCCTCACCGAGCTGGCGACCGCAGGCGAAACCATCAACATGTTGAAGGCCGAACGCAAAGAGCTGCGCGCCAAACTGGCCGCAATGCGCACCCAAGCCAACGAAAAAGGGCGAGAAACGTCCACAATCGCCAACCGACGTGCGCGATTCGCCACCGCCGAAGACTGGGTGCGCGAAGAAATGCGACGCACCTGGCTGTCGATGTACACCCCGGCCGACAGGGCGCAAAACAACTTGGAAACCGAACGCTGGAAGATGGCCCCCGGGTTTGCCGACAGTTTCGCGGCGCTCGATCACGGCGAACAGCGCAAAGCCCTGCGCGTGCTCGTCAACATCGTCACCCGGCGCAACGCCCGCGAAAACATGAACGTGGAACACCCGTTGCGCGAAAGCGACGGTGCCTCGGCGCCCGAAGTCACCCGAAAAAACGGCGACGCCTGCTGGCGGGTCCACCTGGAAAACGGCGTAGCCCAAGCAAAGCGACTGCACTACTGGCGGTGCCGAGACGGCTACTTCGAACTCTCAAACATCGGCGACCACGACCATTTCGAACCCTGACCCCAAACCCCGGGCCCAAGCATTTTTCTTGTGAAAAAGGACGAGTTTGCACAAAAGTTTTCACAACACCCCACCGCAACCGTTTGCATACGAACGTTCGCGATAGCCTTGGGTTAACCGATTGGCAACGACGCCAGAAAGGTGTTCCGCATGGTGCACACAACAGGTCCAGGTCCCTCATTCGTCAAAAGCGATGACGGAGTTCCCATCTTTACCGTCGGAGTCGGCGGAAACTATGACGGACCCACCCGTCGCGAAAAAGACTCGCTGGGTGAAATGGACATCCCCGCCAACGCATACTGGGGCATCCACACCGCACGTGCACTGCAAAACTTCCCCATCACCCGTCGCGCCCTGTCGAACTACCCCGACCTGATCGTGGCGCTGGCCCGAGTAAAGCAGGCCGCAGCACTCGCCAACAAAGAAATCGGCGTGCTCGCAGCCGACAAGGCCGACCTGATCGTCGAAGTCTGCAACGAAATCATCGGCGGTCAACTGCACGAAGAATTCGTGCTCGGTGTGCTGCAGGGTGGCGCCGGCACCTCGACCAACATGTCGACCAACGAAATCATCGCCAACCGTTGCCTCGAAAAAATGGGCCACAACAAGGGTGAATACCAGTACCTTCACCCCATCGACGACGTCAACCGCAGCCAGTCGACCAACGACACCTACCCGACCTCGATCAAGCTCGCCATGGTCTTTGGAATTCAGCGACTGCTGAAAGAACACCTGCGACTGGCCAACTCGTTCGAATCCAAGGGTGCAGAATTCGCCAACATCGTCAAGGTGGGGCGCACCCAGATGCAAGACGCCGTACCCATGACCCTGGGTCAAGAATTCAACGGATTCTCGACCACGCTGCGTGAAGACCAAGACCGCCTGTCGGAAATCATCCCCTGGCTGTGCGAAACCAACATGGGTGCGACCGCGATCGGTACCGGCATCACCGCAGACCCCGGATACGCGGCCGCCGTCAACCGTCACCTGGGTGCCGTCACCGGATTGCCCATCGAAACAGCGGCTGACCTGATCGAAGCCACCAGTGACGCGGGAATCTTCATGACCGTGTCCGGTCAGCTGAAGCGCGCAGCCGTCAAGCTGTCCAAAATCTGTAACGACCTGCGCCTGCTCTCCAGCGGACCCCAGGCCGGTTTCAACGAAATCAACCTGCCCCCCATGCAGGCGGGTTCGTCGATCATGCCGGGCAAGGTCAACCCCGTGATCCCCGAAGTCGTCAACCAGGTCGCGTTCAGCATCATCGGCGCCGACGCCACCGTCACCGCCGCAGCCGAAGCCGGTCAGCTTCAGCTCAACGCATTCGAGCCCGTCATCGCCTCGTCGATCCTGCAGTCACTGGCATGGATGACCAACGCCTGCCGCACGCTGCGCGTGAACTGCATCGACGGCATCACCGCCAACGAAGACCGTCTCGCCGCAATGGTGGCATCGAGCGTCGGAGTCATCACCGCACTGATCCCCGTCATCGGATACCAGCAGGCCGCCGAACTGGCCAAGCAGGCCCTGAAGACCGGTGCGCCGATTCGCGAACTCGTCGTCGGAGCCGGTCTGATGACCGAATCCGATGTCGACGCAGCACTGTCGCCCGCGAAACTGTCGGGCGCCGAACAGTAACAGGCACGCGCGAAGGGTCGGGGTGAAAACCTCGGCCCTTTCGCTATTCCTCGATGTCTACGATCTTGTGACGCGAGGAATGTCCGCGGGCAATCGTCACCGCGGATCGGCGTACCCCGAAATGTTCGGCCAGCGCCACAATCAGGGCCTCGTTTGCCGCCCCATCTACCGCTCGAGCGCGCAAGAACACGGTGAAAGTTCCGTCCGCCGCCGGCTCGACGAGCGGCCCCTTCGAACTTCCCGGTTTCGCGTGAACACCGATGCGCATGCACGACCTCCTCTTATGCCAACCCTAGAGCGGATTCCCTCGACGCCCCGAATCTGCTAAGGTTGACAGGTTGCCGTGTAACGGCCGCGGATACAGAGCGCTACAACATCGGGTTGTGGCACCGCGCAACGGATCTGGAAAGGATCGACAATGTCACTCGACGCCGCTGTAAAGCAGAGCATCATGGAAGAATACGCAACTCACCCCGGTGACACTGGTTCGCCCGAAGTACAGGTTGCAGTTCTCACCAAGCGCATCAAGGACCTGACCGAGCACCTCAAGTCTCACAAGCACGACCACCACTCGCGTCGTGGCCTGCTGATCATGGTCGGTCGTCGTCGTCGCCTCCTCGGCTACCTCGCTGGCGTGGACATCACCCGCTACCGTCAGCTGATCGAACGCCTCGGCATTCGTCGCTAATTTCACACACCTCCGGGTGTGAGGCCCCTGGGCCACACGATTTCGGACAGCCCCTAGCTCGCCCTAGGGGCTGTCCGTTTTTATACCGAAAAGTCACGGCCGCCCGATATCTCGTGAAAAACTCGCACAACTGCTACTCTGGTAGTGAGCAGACGGACAGTTCGCTGGTCCTCGGTGGTGGTTTCCCGAACACTGTGTCGGTGAATTTCTACTGGTGGCCAGCACGAAGTCGCTGAACTCGTGCAACATGTGCGTGCAAACGCGCTTCGTTCTGTCGTGCTCTGCTTATGAGGACGCACCCACACGGGGTGCGTGAAACACAGAAAAGGATGACCATGGAAGGTCCCGAAATCAAGTTTGCGGAAGCCGTTATCGACAACGGCCGTTTCGGCAAGCGCACTGTCCGTTTTGAAACCGGACGTTTGGCACAGCAGGCACAGGGTGCCGTTGCTGCATACCTC
>JBEEON010000007.1:0-25139 GCA_041191625.1 Actinomycetota bacterium
ACACCGTCGACACCGTTCTTTGCGACGAGAACCTCTTCCGCACCGATTTCCAGAGCGCGCTGTGCGGCAACAGTGTCCGTCGAAAAGAACGGCAAACCAGCACCGGCACCAAAAATCACGACACGGCCCTTCTCCAAGTGGCGAATCGCACGCAACGGCAGATAGGGCTCGGCGACCTGACGCATCTCGATAGCGGACTGCACACGCACCGGCTGACCGGCCTGCTCCAGGAAGTCCTGCAAGGCCAAGGCGTTCATAACGGTACCCAACATGCCCATGTAGTCGGCACGCGAACGGTCCATGCCACGCTGGCTCAGCTCGGCGCCACGGAAGAAATTGCCGCCACCGACAACCACGGCGACCTGGGCGGTCTTTGCTGCCTCCGCGATCTCGCGGGCAATGGCACTGACGACATCCGGGTTAACACCCAAGGTGCCACCGCCAAACGCCTCACCGGACAACTTCAACAGAACGCGACGGGTCATGCGCACCTCACTTTTCGTATCTATCGTACCGAGTCCACACCCCCTTCGCACCCACGACAAAGGGCCCCCACCGTGCGGTGAGGGCCCTTCGAAGCGGAAAGCTTAGGCGCCGACCTTGAAACGAGCGAAGCCCGAAACGGTCAGGCCTGCATCAGCCAGAACCTGGGTGATGGTGAGCTTGTTGTCGCGTGCGTAGTCCTGCTCGAGGAGTGCAACCTGCTTGAAGAAAGCGCCGATACGGCCTTCAACAATCTTCGGCAGAGCAGCCTCGGGCTTGCCCTCGCCACGGCTGATTTCCTCGACGATGCGGCGCTCGTTGGCAACCGTCTCGGCGGGAACTTCGTCGCGGTTCAGGTACTGGGGGTCAGCGAACGAGATGTGCTGTGCAACGGCACGAGCGGTCTCGGCGTTGTCGCCCGAGTAAGCCAGAACGACACCGACCTGCGGGGGCAGGTCCTTGTTTGTGCGGTGCATGTAGATCTCGAACTTGTCGCCGGCGATCTTGGCGATACGGCGGAGCTCCACCTTTTCACCGATGATTGCGGCGTCGTCAGCGATGCGGTCAGCAACGGTCTGACCAGCAACGTCTGCAGCGAGTGCAGCGTCGAGGGTCGAAGCGTCAGCTGCGGCAACAGCGTCGACGATGACGTCGGCGAGTGCCACGAACTTCTCGTTCTTTGCGACGAAGTCGGTCTCGCAGGCGAGCTCGATCAGGAAGACTGCGACAGGGGTTTCCTTGGCGGCAACGAGGCCTTCGCTGGTGGAACGGTCAGCGCGCTTGGCGTTGCCCTTTGCACCCTTGAGGCGGAGGATTTCGACAGCCTTTTCCAGGTCGCCATCTGCTTCAACGAGAGCGTTCTTGGTGTCGACCATGCCGGTACCGAGGCGCTCGCGCAGGACCTTTACGTCCTCGAGAGAAAAATTAGCCATGATTCTGTGCTTTCTGTGAAAGGTGAAAAATTACTCTGCTGCTGCGTCAGCTGCGGGAGCTTCGGCTGCGGGAGCCTCTGCTGCTGCGTCTGCTGCGGGAGCCTCGAGGAGTTCGCGCTCCCACTCGGCGAGAGGCTCAACTGCCGACACGTTGCCAGCCTCGGCGGGCTTCTCGTGACGCTTGATGAGGCCCTCTGCGACGGCGTCAGCGATCACACGGGTAAGCAGGCCTACCGAACGGATTGCGTCGTCGTTACCGGGGATGGGGAATGCGATGTCATCGGGGTCAGCGTTGGTGTCGAGGATACCGATTACGGGGATACCGAGCTTCTTGGCCTCGTCGATTGCGAGGTGCTCGCGCTTGGCGTCAACGATCCACATTGCGCTGGGGGTCTTGGTGAGGTTACGGATACCACCGAGCGACTTGTGGAGCTTCTCGAGCTCGCGACGCTTCATCAGCAGTTCCTTCTTGGTGAAGCCCTTGCTGGTGTCGTCGAAGTCGAGCTGTTCCAGTTCCTTCATGCGCTCGAGGCGGCCCAGAACGGTCTGGAAGTTGGTCATCAGACCACCCAACCAGCGCTGGTTCACGTAGGGCTGGCCGACGCGGTTTGCTTCAGCAGCGATCGATTCCTGTGCCTGCTTCTTGGTGCCGACGAAGAGGATCGAGCCGCCGCGTGCGAAGGTTTCCTTGACGAAGTCGTATGCGTTGTCGATGTGAGCCAGCGACTGCTGCAGGTCGATGATGTGAATGCCCGAACGCTCGGTCAGGATGAAGCGCTTTACCTTCGGGTTCCAGCGCTGAGTCTGGTGACCAAAGTGAACGCCAGCGTCGAGCATCTGGCGGATTGTTACAACGGCCATTGCCGTCTCCTTTTCTTGTGGTTTTTTCCACGACGGTTGTCGTGAATCCTGGTGCCCCAGTCCGCTCCGCCCGGTTACCGGGACCATCGGAGCGGCTCTGTGAGTGAGCACGCGAAGTCGACCTCTTTCGAGGCCGCTTCCTTTAGTGTATCAGCCCTTATTCACACGGCGAAACCGCGGTGGGGTTATCCCCCGGCTCGGGGAACGGTGGTGTCCGGCGTCGACACATTTGCGAGCCTTTGACGCATGGACTTTCGACAGCGCGGGATCATGTTGGCCACCGCCATTGCCGCGGTGATGGTGGCGTGGAACTGTGCGCCCGTTCGTGCGACGGACGCCCACCGGTGGCCGATTGTGGGCGCCATCGTTCGCACGTATCAGCCACCCGCAACCGACTACAGCGCCGGGCATCGCGGTATCGACGTGGCGGCACAGGTGGGCGACATCGTCGTTTCGCCGATTGAGGGAACTGTGACGTTCGCGGGAAATCTGGCCGGACGCGGGGTAATCACTGTCAGCGCAGGTGCGCTCAAAGTCACCATCGAACCGGTCACCTCCGTGGTGCCCAAAGGAACGCCGGTAACCGTCGGTCGAACCATCGCGACCGTGGCCGGCTCGGGTCACTGCCCCGAAACCTGTGCACATATCGGTGTGAGAATCGACACTCGATACGCGGACCCGTTGGCGGTGCTCGGCTCCCAGGCGCGAGCCGTACTGATAGGCAGCGGGCTGGGTTCTGCGGGGGGAGCCGAGCCGAATTAGGCGCGCGGGTGGGCTTGGGCGTGCGCCGCCCTCAAACGCTCACTGGACACATGCGTGTAAATCTGGGTCGTGCCCACACTGGAATGTCCCAAGATTTCCTGGACTGTGCGCAAATCAGCACCGCCATCCAGCAGATGTGTGGCCGCAGTGTGGCGCAGGGTGTGGGGGCCCTTGGGTCCTGACCCCGGCACATCGCCGATAATCCGGGAGATCACCGAATACACGACCCGAGTCGATAGGGCACCCCCACGAGCGCCGAGGAACAAGGCCGGGGGCGAGCCTTCCCGTGCCAAGACGGGTCGCGCCAACCGGGCGTACTCGCGCAGCGCCGCGATCGCCGGCACACCGACCGGGACGATGCGCTCCTTGGCGCCCTTGCCCATCACCCGCACCGTGCCGGCATTCCAGTCAAACGAGTCCTCGGTCAGCGTGACCACCTCGGAAACACGCAACGCAGAGGCGTAGAGAAGTTCCCAGATGGCCAGATCGCGACGCGCAATCGGATCGTTGTCCGCCGCCCTGTCCGCCACATCACGCAGCAGCGCGTCCATCGCGGACTGGGTAACCACCCGGGGAAGGTGACGCGGTTTGCGTGGCGCCGAGAGACGGTTCAGTGGGTCGACATCCAAGAGGCCCTGACGGTGACACCAGTGGGTGAAACTTTTCACCGCCGACACCCGGCGAGCGATCGTCGCGGGGGCATCGCCGCGTTCCGACATTTCCCACAACCACTGGCGCGCGTCCTCCAGCGTCACATCCGCCAGATTCGTGGCCTCGGCCACGCGAAGCGATTGGACGAACAAGTCCAGGTCGCCGGTGTACGCCCGCAGAGTGTGAAGGCTCGCGGAGCGCGCCCCCTGCATTTCCTGCAAGAAGCGCGCTACCGCGGCATCAATTCGCACTCTGTAAGTGTGCGCCGAAACGGGGTTATGCGCTCGTGGACACGCGGCCCGCGGGACGACGCGGCCACCACATGCGCTCGCCGACGAGGAAGGTCAGCGACGGCACGACCACGGTGCGCACGAGAAGGGTGTCGAGAAGAACACCGACACAGACGATCACACCGATCTGGGTCAACGTAATCAACGGCAGCACACCGAGCACGGCAAAGACGGCGGCCAACAGGATGCCGGCGCTGGTGATCACACCACCGGTTGCCCCCAGTGCGCGGATCATGCCCGTGCGGATTCCCGCCAGAGCACCATTGTCGAGTTCCTCTGATTCCTCTTTGACTCGGGTCATGAGGAACATGTTGTAGTCAATACCCAGGGCCACAAGGAACAGGAACGACAGGACATAGACGTTCGAATCCAGAGCGGGGAAGCCCCAGATCGTCTGGAACAACACCCAGCTGGCGCCGATTGCCGCGAAGTAGCTTCCCACAACAGTGGCGAGCAACAGCACGGGGGCGACAAGTGCGCGCAGCACGAGGACCAACATGATGAATACGATGGCGAGGACCGTGGGGAAGATCAGGTTCTCGTCCGCAGTGATCGCGGCCTCGGTGTCGACGACCTGTGCATCGGTTCCACCGACCCAGGCTTCGCCCGAACCGATTCCGTCGAGGTCGGAACGCACCTCGGCGATGACGGGCTTGATGTCGTCTCCCTCCGAGACATAGTCAAAGACCGCAGCCACCTGCGTGTAGCCACCCGCAGCGGAGCCCGCCTGAACGCTGGTGACGTCATCACGGTCATCGAGGTAGGCGACCACGTCGGCCACATCGGCGTCCGGCGCAATCACGGTGACGCGTGAACCCTGGAACGCCTCGAATTTGTCCGTCAGGACGACCTGGCCGGTCACCGAATCGGGAGTCGATAGGAACCGTTCGGCCTGAGTCAGGCCGCTCTGGATGGTCAGCGCCGGTGCGGCGAGGATCAAGGCGAGCAGCACAGAGGCGACTCCCGTGATGACGGGACGACGGGCAATTGCAGCACCCGAACGGGCCCACAGCGACTGCTTGGCGGCGACCGTGCCGTTGCGAGGCACGCGAGGCCAGAAGATCCAGCGAGGGAAAACCACCAGCGCGAAGGGCAAGGTCACAATTCCCGACACCATCGCAACCGCGATTCCCACAAATCCGGCCAAACCGAGGTTCTGGTTGCTGTCGAGGTTGGCGAACAACAGCGTCGCCATGACCAGCAGCACGGTTCCACCCGAGGCGAGAATTGCGGGAGTAACCCCGCGCACGGCCTTGGCCATTGCGTCGCCACGCGATTCGAACTTCATCAGTTCCTCGCGGTAACGCGAAATCAGAAGCAGTGCATAGTTTGTGCCTGCACCGAAAACCAGCACCGACAGGATTCCCGTGGTCGAGGCGTCAAGCGGCTGATCAATTTGTTCTGCGATGAACTTGGCCATCTGACCGGCCAAGGCGTCTGCCGCACCCACGACCGCGAGCGGGATGATCCACAGAATCGGCGAACGGTAGGTGACGAGCAGCAGGACGACGACGACCGAGGCGGTTACCGCCAGCAGGGTGAAGTCGGCACCGGCAAAGACGTTCGAGATGTCGACGATGAAGCCTTCGGGGCCCGAGAGCAGGACCTCAAGACCGTCGACGTTCTGACCTGCGAGTTCGCGAATGCTCTCGTATCGGTCCTTCTTCTCGCCCACCTCGGACAGTTTCTCGATGGGGAAAATTCCGACGGCAGCGGTGCCGTCCTCGGAAACCTGTGCGGGCATGGGCATCGGGATTTCCGTGAACTCTTCGCGGATGTCGCTGAGGTTTGCGTTGATCTGCTCGAGCTGGTCGGCGGTGATGTCGGTCTCCGAGTTGTAGACCACCCAGATTGAGGTGCCTTCGCTCTCGGGGAATGCCGAGACGATTCGAGCGACCTGTGCCGACTCTGATGCCGACGGCGCCCCGGACTCGGGAGTGGTCTCGGCGTCAGAAACCGTGGTGGTCGCGAACAATCCACCGGTGACGAGGATGGCAACGACGAGGCCGACAACTGCAGCCCAACGTGTGTACAGGCGGTTCAGAAACATTCCAGATTCCTTTCGAGCATCCGATAGTTCGATAATCGAAGCACTTGATTGCTACACTAGCGACATGGAATCGAAACAGCAAACGGCGGCCACTCGCCCCGAGTTTGGTGAGGTTTATCAACCCACCATCCTGCTGCGTTCCATCATCCAAAAGTCACGCGCATTCGAACGTCACATCGAAAACCTGACCAGCGTGAACCCCACTGACCGCGTCGTCATGGAGCACCTCATCGCGGTGGGCCCCCAGTCCCCCACCGAGCTCTCGGCTGCCGTGGGAATTTCTCCCGCAGCGATGACCTCGTCGATCGACCGCCTCACCTCCCTGGGCCACGCACACCGTGAAGCCCACGACACCGACCGCCGCAAGACGGTGGTCCGACCCAGCGACAACTCGGTACGCATCATCATGACCGAACTCATGGGCATGGTCATGGGAATCAACGCCATCATGGA
Source organism: Actinomycetota bacterium (assembly GCA_041191625.1). Lineage (GTDB taxonomy): Bacteria > Actinomycetota > Actinomycetes > Actinomycetales > Microbacteriaceae > MWH-TA3. The sequence goes on from JBEEON010000007.1 coordinate 6,483, forward strand.
CGAATATTCGGCGGATGAGGTCGAGGTCATCACCCGATTCCTCACCGATGTGAACGCCGAATACGCAAAGCACATCGACGAAGGCGACGCCGTCGGTTACGCCCGAGACGCTTAGTTCGCGTCGGGCATTCCCCCGCTGACCGCACTTTCCTCGCGGTTATGTGCCGAGGACTTGTTGCTGATCATCTCGAAAATTTCGGCATCGCTGTAATTGGTCAGCATTTCGCGCTGCGTCGCCGGATAACTGATCAGAGCGGGAACTTCGGTGACGGGCACGATGGTGTGAACCACCTGGTCGTCGTAGCAGTGCACCAACTGAACAGACTGTGCATCGTCGACTCCGCGCAGCAACAGTGAACGATCCGCACCGAAATCCACGGTGTAACAGGTGGCGCTCGCGACGGCGACGGGAATTCCCGCGAACTGCGAGTACGTCGAATAGTGCAGGTGGCCACCGAGGATTGTGCGCACATCTGTGCCACGCAGCACTTCGGCCAAACGTTCCTGATTTTTCAGTTCGATGATGCGCACGAATTCGTTGTGCGAGGGAATGGGCGGGTGGTGCAACGCCAGAATGGTGCCGTGCGGCGCCGGTGTGGCAAGGATTTCCTGTAGCCATTCGAACTGCGATTCTTCGATGTCGCCGTGGTGATATCCGGGCACCGTCGAGTCAAGCGAGATGATGCGCAAACCGTTGACGTCATACACGCGGTCGTGGGGTGAGCCATCGGATTCTTCGTCGAACAGTTCCCGCGCATACGGCTGTCGCTCGTCGTGGTTTCCCATGACCCAGACAACTTGGGCGCCCATTTCCTGCGCGATGGGTTCGACCTGCGCGCGCAGGAACCGGTATGCATCGGGTTCGCCGACATCGGCGAGGTCTCCGGTGAACACGAAGGCGTCAAATTTTTGGTCACTGCCGGCCAGCCGTCGCAGAATTTCGGTGATGTTGTGGGCCACATCCACTTGAGAGAAGAGTTTGCGCCCACCACCCAGCAGATGGGTGTCGGAAATGTGTGCGATGGTGTGCGTCGGCGCCGTTACCTCGAATGACATAACTCGAGGATACTGGCGGCGGTGTCGCGGCTCAGGCTTTTCGCCATCCCGCGTCATGGGTGAGGGCTCGGCCTTCCACCCCCAGCTGCCCCAGCGTCCCGGTGATGCTGCTGTGGGGCATCCCTGTCCGCAGTGCGATGTCGGTGACGGTGCGATACGACCTGCGCGAGAGGGCATCGAGCACCCGGATCACGTCCGGGGAATCCCGGGGCGTGAACACAGCATTTTCGGCCACCCCGCTCAGGAGTTCCACGGTTTCCGAAACGCTGGTGACGACGGTTGCCGCGGGGTTTGTGCGCAGCAGGCGATGGCACCCCGCACTTGCCCCGCTCGTGATGGGGCCCGGCACAACCCCGACAGGTCGGCCCAGGTCCCGGGCATGTGTGGCGGTGTTGAGGGAGCCGCTGCGGTGTCCCGCCTCGATGACGACGGTCGCACCCGCCAGCGCCGCAATGATCCGGTTGCGCTGCAGGAACCGCCAACGGGTGGGCGCACCGCCGCAGGGCACTTCACTGACTACGGCGCCGGATTCGATGATGGTCCGCAACAGTTCATCGTGACCCGCGGGGTACAGCTGATCGACCCCGCCGGCGAGTACGGCCACGGTTGCGCCTTCGACGGCGAGCGCCGCACGATGCGCCATCCCGTCAATCCCGTACGCGCCACCGGAGACAACGGTGAGCCCTCGTTGGGCGATACCGGCGGCGAAGTCCATGGCCACGTGTTCGCCGTAACCTGTGGACGCTCGGGCACCGACAATGGCGACGGAGCGATCGGGGTGTGGCACAGCCGAGGTGTCGCCCCTCACCCACAGCGCCCGCGGCGCGTGGGGTCCCAGGTCGTTGACCCCTTCGGGCCAGCAGTCGTCACGGGGTGTGATGAGGCGCACCGAATTTCGTGCCGCGACGTCGAGACTGCGCAGCAGTGCCGCCGAGTCCAGTCGACTGTCCCAGCGCTGGAGCGCATCGTGGGCGTCGGCTTCGGTGATCGCCCTGTGCGTGGTCGCCGAAATTTCCGCGGGCGCCGTGCGGTTGATCACGAGGTCGAGTGCCGTGTCTTCGCCGACGGCTTCGATCAGTTCACCGGCTATCCGGTCACCGGGCTCGGTGAGGAAACTCCACGCGGCACTGGCGAAGGATTCGTGCGGAGTGGGGTCGCCCGGGCGCAGCGGTGCGAGGGTCTGGGTGATGGTGTCGAGGGGCAGTCGCCAACGTGTGGTCATGGTGTCAGATTCCTTGCCGAAGAAACAGTGCGCGGTGGATGTGCTGTGCCTGCGGACGATCACTGCCGTCAAGGTCCGCCAACGTCCAGGCGATGCGCACCGTGCGGTCCACACCACGCATTGTCAGCGCACCCCGCTCGAGCGCACGATCCAGTGGAGCCATCACCGCAGGTTCCAACGCAAAACGGGTGTCGCGCAGCGTGCGGCCCGATATTCGCGCATTGATGTCTCCCCACCGTCGGCGTGACCTTTCGCGTGCCGATTCGACCGCCGCTCGGGCCTGTTCCGAGGTCGTCGTGGGAATAGCGGCACGCAGGTGAGCGGCCGAGACCCGGCGCACGGAAACACGAATATCGATGCGGTCGAGCAGTGGTCCCGAAATTTTTCCCAGGTAGCGGCGTTTGACCTGAGCGGTGCACGTGCACTGGCCCTCGTCGCCACCGGCGAGACCACACGGGCACGGATTGGCGGCAAGCACGAGGTGGAATCGTGCGGGGAATTGCACAACCGAGTTCGCCCGGTGGACCACAACGGAACCCGACTCCAACGGTTGGCGCAATGCATCGAGAGTGGTCGCCGAGAATTCGGGGGCTTCGTCGAGGAACAGCACGCCACAGTGGGCTCGAGAAATTGCGCCCGGTCGGATCTGACCCGAGCCTCCACCGATCAGGGACACCCCCGTGGCGGTGTGGTGGGGCGCCTCGAATGGCGCTCGCCGGGCGAGGCGTGTGACGGCGCCCGCGCGGGACACCGATTGGATCGAACTGACCGCGAGTGATTCGTCCACGGTCAGCGGTGGCAAGATTCCCGGAAGTCGCGCCGCCAACATTGTTTTGCCCGCCCCGGGCGGCCCCAGCAGCATCAGGTGGTGCCCGCCGGCTGCCGCGACGATCAGGGCATCGACGACCTCGGGTTGGCCGACAACGTCGACAAGGTCACCGTCGAATTCCTCGGGCTCGACAGCATGTGGCGGACCAATCGGTTCGACGGGGACCGCGGGAATCTGGGCGCCGTGCACGATAGCAACCTCGCGCAGTGACGGCATAGCCCGGATATCGAGACCGGGGACGAGGTGAGCCTCGTCGCTGTTCCCCGCGGGAACCACGACACGCTCGTATCCCGCGGCAGCCAGAGCGCGCAGGGAGGGAAGAATTCCTGCCACCGGTCGCAATCGGCCGTCGAGCGCGAGTTCACCGATGTGCACCCATCCGGAAACAGAATCCGCGGGAATGACGCCGGTTCCGACGAGCACGGCCACGGCGATAGCCACGTCGAAGGCACTGCCCTGTTTCGGCACCGAAGCCGGTGACAGATTGATGGTGGTGCGATGTTTCGGCAACTCAAATCCGGAATTCGAAATGGCGCTTCGCACGCGGTCTTTGGATTCTGCGAGCGCCGCATCGGGCAGCCCGATGAGCACCAGTCCGGGGAGACCGTTGGACACATCGGCTTCGATGTCGACCATCTGGCCGGTGACGCCGGTCACCGATACGGCTACGGATCGGCCGATTGTCATGACGCAATCGCCAGCCGGTGGTCGAGCGAGTGCACTCGGCGCCCATCCCCTACGATGCCCACTCCGTCGATGCGGATGTTGCGGGCGACGATTTCGGGGTTGCGGCGACACCATTCCCCGGCCAGCACCCGAAGTCGGGAACATTTCTGCGGCGTGATCGCTTCGAGCGGGTCGCCGTACGATGTGGTGCGCCGGGTCTTGACCTCGACGAATACGACGGTATCGGCGTCGACGGCGACGATGTCTATTTCACCGGCCTCACACCGCCAATTGTGGTCGAGGATCCGATAACCCTGCTGGGCCAACGCATCCGCCGCGATGGTTTCACCCCACCGCCCCAGTTCGTCTTTGCGTGCCATGTGCACCTCCGGGAACCAGAGTGACGCGCGTGGGGTACCCGCGGCGAAGAATGCACGCAGTTGTGGGGAACTTCCGCACAGCGTGGGGTGGGGAAAAGTTTAGGACTCGCCGAATGCGAGGTCTTGGGGAAGCTTGAGTTCCTTTTTGCCCGTTTCCTCGACATTGACGTCCTTGAACGTCAGCACCTTCACGGACTTCACAAAACGGTCGCTGCGGTACACATCCCAGACCCAGACATCGGTGAGAACCAGCTCAAAGAAAAAGTCGTTACCGATCTGGCGAACCGTCTGCTGCACCTCGTTTGCGAGGTAAAAACGACGTTCGGTTTCGACCACATACGAGAACTGGGACACGACATCGCGGTATTCACGGAACAGCTGCAGTTCCGCATCGCGGTCGTAGGCGTCGAGGTCGTCTTCGTTCATGGTGCTTTCAGTCTAGCGATGGGCTCGGTCGCCCAAAACATTGCCCAACCAGGTCACACGGTGTTCCGGGTGGGGGCCCAATTGGGCGATCGCGTCAAAATGTGCCGCGCTGCCGTAACCCTTATTACGGTCCCAGCCATAGCCCGGCTCGTGCTGGGCCAGCTCGACCATATGACGGTCACGATGAACTTTCGCCCACACCGAAGCCGCCGCGACCAGTGCACAATCACGGTCGGCTTTGGGTCGCACACGGACCTCAGCGTCGGGCAAATCGGCGCCCTTCAACCAGTTATGGCTGCCATCGAGCATCATCACGCTGCCATTCAAGGGGACCCCGCGCGCATGCAGTTTGCGCAACGCACGCTCCCCCGCCAACGACAATGCCCGCACGATTCCCACGGTGTCCACCTCGAGAGCCGACGCCTCGCCGAGCTCGATGGCATCCACCCAACCGCTGACCGGCTCACACAGTGCAGTGCGGCGGGACTCCGAAATCAGTTTCGAGTCGCGCAGCCCCACAGGGAAATCCGAACGCGCCGAACCCAGGGCCGATACTCCGACGACGACAGGACCCGCGACAGCGCCTCGTCCCACCTCGTCAATTCCCAGTACGACCCGAAACCCTTCGGCAAAGAGCTCGTTTTCCCACTGCAGTGTGGGGTCAGTCGACATTCGCAAAAACTTCGGGATAGTTGTCGAGCCACGACCAGCGCTCCAACGGCCAACTGACCACAATGGCACGTCCAACGACGTTCTCGATCGGCACAAAACCGTTGCCCGGCTTGCCCTGGTTGTAGCGCGAGTCGGCGGAATCGTAACGGTTGTCACCCATCACCCACAGGCCACCCTCGGGGACCGTGACCTCGAAATCCATCTCGCTGGCCAACGTCTCACCGGCCGGCAACTGAATGTACGGCTCGTCAATTGCCACACCGTTGACCATCAATCGGCCCTGCGCATCGCAGCAGGACACCACATCACCCGGAAGTCCAATGAGGCGCTTCACCAGATGCTCGTCGCTATCCCCTGCACCGAGGCCCACCACGGTGAGCACCGCGTCGATGCCCGACTGGAACCAGTCCTGTTCACCCTGCACGGTGTGCCCCAGCCACCCGCCCGGGTCACTGAACACAATGACATCGCCACGGTTCAACGGCATCAGGTCGGGAGTGAGCTCGTTCACGATGATGCGGTCGTTGACGAGCAGAGTGCTCTGCATCGACTCGGAGGGAATGTAGAACGAACGCAGCAGGAAGGTTTTCACCAGGAAAGAGACCACGAGCGCCGTGCCGATGATCACCGCGATGTCCTTGAGGAAGGACAACGCTCCCTTGACTGCCGGTGACTTCACGAACGGCTCCACATCCTGCGCGGGGCTGGTGCCGCGACTTACGTTCCATCTTATGTCGCGAAATCTGAGCGGAACGCGGATGTTGCCACCACGCCATAATGAGAGCATGAGATTCCACTCGATTGCAGTGCTCTACGACGGCGAATGCCCAATCTGTCGCAACTTTGCGTCCTACCAGCGCCTGTCCCAGCTCGCCGACACGGTCTCCATCGTCGACATGCGCACCGGCCTCGGCCCGTATGTGGCGGCCTTGAAGTCACACAAGATTTCCCCCAGCGACGGTGTCATTGTCGCCCTCGAGAACACCCCGCAGTCGGGAATGACGGTACTGAGCGGCGTCGACGCAGTACATTTCCTCGCCGGGGTCGACAACCCACGCGGCATCATTGGATGGCTCAACACGAAACTGCGGTCGTATTCCAGCGCGCGCAAAATTTATCCGTGGCTGTTCCGCGGTCGACTGCTGCTGCTCAAACTGTTGCGCATCAACCCGCAGATACGCCTATAAAAAAATGTGGGACCCACCTTTCGGTGAGCCCCACACTGTCGAGAGACGACTTAGACGTCGCGCTTCTCCTTGATCTTTGCCTTCTTGCCACGCAGCGAACGCAAGTAGTACAGCTTTGCGCGACGAACGTCACCGCGGGTCACGATCTCGATGTGGTCGATGATCGGGGTGTGGACGGGGAACTTACGCTCGACACCCACCTGGAAGCTGATCTTGCGGACGGTGAAGGTTTCGCGAACGCCGTCGCCCTGGCGACCGGTCACAACACCCTGGAAAACCTGGATACGGCTGCGGGTACCTTCAATAATGTTGACGTGGACCTTGACGGTGTCACCGATACGGAAATCGGGGATGTCGCTCTTCAACGAAGCGGCGTCAATTGCATCGAACTTCTGCATTTTTTCTTTCGCTTTCTGCACTCGCCTCAGGTCGACTGCGGATTGGGTTCGTACACGCGTTTCGCCTGGCTGCTCCCCTGAGGCGGAGAACCGGCACCACGTGACCGTGCCATAGGGGCACAAGGGTTTATTCTGCCACAGTTCTGGGCGTTACGCGAACATCGCCTAGGCTGGGAGCGAATCGTCGAAAGGTAAACACCGTGATTGAGCTTCGCACCCCCGCCGAAATCGAGGAAATGCGCCCCGCAGGTAAGTTCGTGGCCAGCGTCCTCACGGCCGTACGCGACGCCGCCACCGTGGGCACGAACCTTCTCGAGTTGGACCGCATCGCCCACCAGATGATCAAGGATGCTGGCGCAGAAAGCTGCTACATCGACTACCACCCCTCGTTCGGCGGTTCTCCGTTCGGCAAGGTCATCTGCACCTCGGTCAACGACGCCGTACTGCACGGCCTCCCCTTTGATTACGTCATCAAGGATGGCGATTTGGTGTCGATTGACTTCGCCGCGAACGTCAACGGTTGGGTGTCGGATTCGGCTGTGAGCTTTGTGGTGGGCACCGCACGTCCCGCCGATCTGCGACTCATTGAAGCGACCGAGGTTGCACTGGAGGCCGGCATTGCCGCCGCCGTGCTGGGCAACAAACTGGGCGACATTTCCGCCGCGATTGGCGATGTGGCCCGCGATTACGGTTACACCGTCAACATGGACTTCGGTGGGCACGGTGTGGGACGTGAAATGCACGGCGACCCCCACGTCCCCAACGACGGCCGCCCCGGTCGCGGTTATGCCCTGCGCGAGGGACTCGTCGTGGCAATTGAGCCGTGGTTCCTCGAGACCACGGATCGCATTTTCACGGACAAGGATGGCTGGACTTTGCGTTCCGCCGACGGTTCGCGTGGCGCCCACAGCGAGCACACCGTCGCAATTACGGCGGACGGCCCCATCATCCTCACGGCACGCGCCTAGTCTGTGCCCTCGCCCGTTGCGGGCATACTCCAGCACGGCTCGCCCTTCGTGTCGCGCCCGGTGCGCCCAGTGCGCCCACGATTCGTGCTCGCGCACATACACATCGTCGAATTCTCGCAAATCCTGATTTAATGTCGGTGCTCCGCGTAATTATGTCCTAGAGTATTTTTTAGGTTGTTTATTCACAACGATTCGTCACTCGCGGCTCGTTGGAAGCGAGGAACAGGACATGACACAGCGGATCGAGCTGGCACTGCACGACAGTGACAACGCCGGCGTGCGCTCGGAAATCCTTCCCGATGGGTCGGTGCGCGTTTTTGTCACCCCCGCGACGACAGCCCAACAGCTCGGCGAATTCCTCGCCACAGTGCACCCCGAACTGGAATCCGACGGTCAAGCTCTGTGGACCGACGACAGCCTGGCCCGCGACTTCATACCCGAGAACGGGTTTATCGCGATTCGGCCAGCAGTTTCTGATCCTCGTCCGTAGCAGCACCCAACGCCCACAACAAAGTGGCGGGCGAAACACTCAACGCCAGGCACAGTGGGGCGATGATGTCAATCGACGGGCGCTGCAATTGACGGAAATAGCGCGACAGAGTGCCCTTGTTGATTCCCGTCAGATCGGCGAGTTCGGCCAACGAGTGAACACCACACTCACGCATGCGGCTCGCGAGCCAGGCATGCGATTCATCAGCACTGAGAATTTTCGCCATTGTTTTTTCCTAAGGAATAACCTTAGTCCTCCAACAGGTCCGGGCGACGCTCCTGTGTGCGCTGAACCTGCTGGTCGTGACGCCACTCGGCAACCTTGCCGTGGTGGCCGCTGAGCAAAACCGGCGGCACCTCGAGCCCACGCCACTGCTGGGGCTTCGTGTACGACGGGTACTCCAGCAAACCCGACTCATGACTTTCCTCGGTCAGCGACTCGGGGTTGCCCACCATGCCGGGCACGAGGCGCGCGACGGCTTCGATCATCGCCATGACCGCCACCTCGCCGCCGTTCAACACGTAATCCCCCAACGACACCTCGCGCACGCGGATCCGCGAGCGGTAATGGTCGATGACACGCTGATCGATGCCCTCGTAACGTCCGCAAGCGAACGCGATGTGGGATTCCTGAGCCAGCTCGCGGGCCAGTTTCTGGGTGAAACGTTCACCGGCGGGCGACGGCACAATCAGCAACGTGTCATCCGACACAATCGAGTCCAAGGCTTCGCCCCACGGTTCGGGCTTCATCACCATTCCCGCACCACCGCCATACGGGGTGTCGTCAACGGTGTGGTGGGCGTCGTGCGTGAAGTCACGGAGGTTGTGGACGCCGGTCTGGATGAGACCGGATTCGCGCGCCTTGCCAATCAATGACACATCAAGCACACCGAAGAACTCGGGGAAAATGGTCACGATGTCGAAGCGCATGGGACCAGTTTAGGATTCGGTCGCAGGCGCCGAGGTGTAGGTCTCGTCGGGTCCGTCGTCGACGATGTCTTCGAACAAACCGGTGGGAGGGTTCAGGTCCATCACGCCAGCAGCGATATCGACGGTGGTGACGATAGCTTTCACAAACGGGACCATGACTTCGCGGCCGTCCGACTCGATGATGACCAAGTCCTGTGCGGGCATGTGGTCCACGCGCACGACCGTACCCACTGCGACACCATCGCGGCGTGCGGTCAAACCCACGAGCTGGTGGTCGTACCAGGCGTCGTCCTCTTCCGGACGAGCATCAACGTCTTCGACCCAGAGGATCGCCTTGGCCAACGATTCGGCCGCGTTGCGATCGACGACACCATCAAAGAAGACCACGGGGCTGGCGTTGTACCAGCGAAGCTCGGTCAAGGTCAGTGTGCGACCAAACCACGGCGAATCCGTGGGGACCTGCAGGGTGTACACCGTGCCCGGTACGAAACGCGAATCGGGATCGTCGGTGTACAGTTCAAGCTTGATTGCACCCTTCAGCCCGTGAGCTTTGAGCAGACGCCCAACACGGAGCCCCGATTCGGGTGCGATAACTTCTGCCATTATTCCGCGGTGTCGACGATGTCAACACGCACGCGGCGGCCATCGGCCACGGCAAGAAGAACAGTGCGCAGAGCCTTAGCCGTGCGGCCGCCCTTCCCGATTACTCGACCGAGGTCTTCGGGGTGCACGCGGACCTCCAGAAGGTCGCCACGAGGGGTGTTTTTCGCCGAAACGGTGACACTCTCGGGGTGATCTACGATTCCAGAAACCAGGTGCTTAAGGGCGGCCGCCAGCATGAGACTATTCGGCCTTTTCTTCGTCAGCTGCTTCGGTTGCGGCCTCTTCGGCGACAACTTCTTCAGCTGCTGCTTCGGGGGCCTCTGCGGCCTCGTCAGCTACGACGGTCTCGACGATTTCTTCCTCGGCTGCTGCTTCGGCTTCGACGACAACGGGCTTCTCGACCTTGGGCTTGACGACCGACTTCTTCTTGTCGTCGGCCACGAACTCGGCCTTGGATTCCTTGGTGAGGACGGTGCTCTTTGCGTTTGCGTCACCCTTGAACTTGCCCCAGTCACCGGTCAGCTTCAGCAGAACCAGAACCTGCTCGGTGGGCTGTGCGCCAACCGAAAGCCAGTACTGAGCACGCTCGGAGTTGATCTCGATGAACGAAGGGTTCTCGGTGGGGTGGTACTTGCCGATTTCCTCGATGGCGCGACCATCGCGCTTGGTGCGCGAGTCGGCTACGACGACACGGTAGTGGGGTGCACGGATTTTACCCATGCGCTTGAGGCGGATTTTTACAGCCACGATTCTCCAGTTTGTTTGCGATTGAACACGCACCGCGGCTCACACGTGGGGTGCATGAGTGCGGAAGCAGGATGCTGAAACGCCGGGTTAGAGGGTCCGACGACACAGACTAAGCCCCCAGTCTGCCAGAAAATCGCGAGAAATGCGAACCGTCAGGCTTTACGAGAGACGGCAACGCCGACCAGCGCCAGCACTCCACCGGCGATGGCGAGGGGTTCGGGATATTCGCCGAGGAACAGCGCCGCTTCGACGACCACCAGCGGCGGCACGAGGTAGGTCGAGACACCCAGTCGGCCGGCGGGCATGCGTTTCAGCGCATACCCCCACAGCCCGAAACCCAAAGCGGTGGGGATGGCACCCAACCAGATCACGCCAAAGAGTGCAGCGGCGGGCGCGGCCTGCGCCTGCTCCAGAGCAGTAGGCGCAAACACGGCCAAGGGCAGCAACGCAAAGGTGGCCCCGATGAACGTCGCCTGCGAGGCCGGCAGCCTGCGCAGTGTGGGCTTCTGGGTCAGCACACCAACCGTGTAGGCCAGCATGGCGACGAGCGCCCAGCCCACACCAGACACATCGAGGTGCTCGGCCTGGCCCGTCGACCACGCAATGATGCCGACACCGGCGAGCGCAATCAGCGCACCGAGCATCAGTTTGGGCGGCAGGCCCTCACGCAGGAAAACGCCCGCACCGATGGCGATGAGCAGCGGGCCGATGTTGACGATGAACGACGCGGTGCCCGCATCGAGGGTTTGCTCGGCAGTGTTCAGAGCGAAAATGTAGACGCTGAACCAGGTCAGACCGAAGGTCGCGAGCAGGAACCATTCGCGCAGCGTCGGCTTCACCCATTTCGTACCGATCAGGAACAGTGCGAGCAGAGGCACGGCGACGGCCTGGCGCGCAAAAGCGAGGCTTCCCGCATCAAAGTACGGGCTCACCGCGCGAATGAACGTAAAGGCGCTCGACCACGCAAACAGCACCACCACGATGGCGGCGAGCACCTTGGGCGGAATTCGCGTCACGACTAGATTCCGCGTTCCAGAAGCTTGCGCATTGTCTCGAGGTCCGCCTCGCTCGGCTGCGCGTTCTTGCCACCCACACCAAAACCGCTACCACTGGGGGCCTGTGGCAGGGTGCGACCGGCATTCTCGGCGGCACGCTTTGCCGGGTTACCCGACTTCGACTTCTTTGACTGCACCGCCTGCTTCTGCTTGGGTCGGCCACCCGGCATCGGGCCCATGCCCGGCACCGAAGGCATGCCGCCACGGGCAACCGTCTTCATCATCTTTGCGGCCTGCTCGAAACGGTTCACCAACTGGTTCACGTCGGTAACCGTCATCCCCGAACCCTTCGCAATTCGCAAACGTCGCGAACCGTTCAGCAGCTTGGGGTTGGTCCGTTCGGCCGGGGTCATCGACCGAATGATCGCCTCGGTGTGATCGATTTCCTTCTCGTCAAAGTTTTCCAGCTGCTGCTTCATCTTTCCCGCACCGGGAAGCATGCTGAGCATCGACTTCATCGACCCCATCTTGCGGACCTGCTGAAGCTGGTCCAGGAAATCACTGAGCGTGAAACTGTCGCTGGCGATCTTGTCCGCAACCTTGCGGGCATCCTCCTCGTCGAACGCCTTCTGCGCCTGCTCAATCAGGGTGAGGATGTCACCCAGGTCGAGGATGCGGCTGGCCATGCGGTCGGGGTGGAACTGTTCCACATCGTCGAGGCCCTCACCCGTCGACGCAAAAAGTATCGGACGGTCCGTCAGGCCACGCACCGACAGTGCGGCACCGCCTCGGGCATCTCCATCAAGCTTCGACAGCACAACCCCGGTGAAGTCCACGCCGTCCTGGAAAGCACGGGCCGTCGCGACCGCGTCCTGACCGATCATGGCGTCCAGAACAAACAACACGTTGTCTGGGTCGACGGTGTCGCGCACCGCACGCGCCTCGCGCATCAATTCCTCGTCAACACCCAAACGACCCGCCGTGTCAATGATGACCGTGTCGTACTGTTTTGCCTTCGCAAACGAAATCGACTCGCGGGCAACCGTCACCGCGTTACCCACGCCGTTACCCGGCTCGGGAGCAAAGATCGCCGCACCGGCCTGTTCGGCCACCACCGTCAACTGAGTGACCGCGTTGGGTCGCTGCAGGTCACAGGCCACGAGCAGCGGGGTGTGACCCTCGGATTTCAGGCGTTTCGCCAACTTGCCGGCAAACGTGGTCTTACCCGAACCCTGCAGGCCGGCCAACATGATGACCGTCGGCGGGTTCTTGCTGAACACCAACTCGGAGGTACCACCACCGAGGATGGCGACCAGTTCCTCGTTCACGATCTGCACGACCTGCTGGGCGGGGTTCAGTGCACGGTTCACGTCATCGCCGAGGGCGCGCTCACGGACCTTCCCGGTGAACTCCTTGACGACATCCAACGCGACGTCGGCTTCGAGCAGCGCGCGACGAATCTCGCGCACCGTGCCATCGACGTCAGCGGGCGACAGCTTGCCCTTGGTGCGAAGACTGGAAAGCGCCGAGGTCAGACGCTCTGAAAGTGACCCAAACATTGCCATGATGTGTCCAGACTAATCGTTGCGAGCGTGCTCGGACTTGGTGGCGCGGTAGCCTTCGGCATTCCGGCGAATCGCGTCGACCTCGTCATCGGTCAATTCCCGCCGGACCTTTGCCGGAACGCCGGCAACCAATGACCGCGGCGGAATGATGGTCCCCTCGAGCACGACAGCACCCGCCGCCACCAGCGACATGTCGCCAATCACCGCGCCGGACAGCACCGTCGAGTTCATGCCAATCAGGCAGTCATCGCCAATCGTGCACCCGTGGACGACCGCAGCATGACCGATCGACACATTGCGGCCGATCAGAGCAGGCTGACCGCGGTCCACATGCACCGCAACATTGTCCTGAATGTTCGACCCCTCGCCCAGCACGATACGTCCGACATCACCGCGCAGCACCGCCCCATAAAAGACCGAAGCCTCGGCCGAAATGGTCACGTCCCCCACGAGCGTGGCGTTAGGCGCCAACCAAGCAGAGTCGTCAACGACAGGGGAAACACCCGAAAATGCGCGCACAAGAGCCATGGCTCAAGGGTAACGGGCTAGGACAGCAACTGTTGCACGAAAACGTGCGGGGTGAAACCGGTGAGATCGTCGATGCCTTCGCCCTGACCGACCAACTTGACCGGCAAACCGGTCTGCTCCTGCACCGAGAACACAAAACCGGCACGGGCGCTTCCATCGAGTTTCGTCAACACCAGACCGGTGACACCGGCTGTCTCGACAAATGCCTGCGCCTGCAAGAGGCCGTTCTGGCCGGTCGTCGCGTCCAACACCAGCAGCACCTCGGAAATCGGTGCGAGCTTTTCTATGACCCGGCGGATCTTGGACAACTCGTCCATCAGCCCCGACTTGGTGTGCAAGCGGCCCGCCGTGTCGACAATGGCGACATCACGGTGATCACGAATTGCCGCCTCGACCGTCTGGTATGCGACAGCGGCGGGGTCTTGGCCGTCCGACTGCGGACGAACAATGCTCGCACCACCGCGTTCAGCCCACGTGGCCAGCTGGTCCACCGCGGCGGCACGGAACGTGTCGGCGGCACCCACAACCACGCTCTTGCCACGGGTGGTAATAAATTTCGCAAACTTTCCGATGGTCGTCGTTTTGCCGACACCGTTGACACCCACCACGACAACAACGGCGGGAACGCCGGGTTCGCTCTTCAAATGCAACGTCGAATCGTGGCGAGCGAGGCGCGCCTCGAGCACCTCGGACAGGATGCGCTGGAAGTCACTGGTGTCGAGCATCAGCAACGGGGCGGCGATGTCACGAATTTCCGAGATGATCGAGTCGGTGAGGTCGGGCCCAAAGTCGGCCGACAGCAGGGTGTCCTCGAGTTCGTCCCAGTCGGCGTCGGTGACGGCGCGCGATCGTGACGCGGGTCGCGTAGTGGGCTTGGGGGCCGCCTTCGGGGTTGAGGGGGCCTTCGGGGTCGCAGGGGCGGGCTTCGGCTCGACCGCTGCCGCCTTCTGCTCGACTGCTACGGGCTCAACTTCCTCGGGCGCAACAACCGGGAGTTCGGGTTCCGCGACGACGGCCTGTTCGATGCTGTGTTCCGCGACGACGACGGCAACATGATCGTCCACAACCTCGGGCGCGGCATCCACCGCATCCGGGGTGACCTCGTCGTCCTTGGGTGCACCCTGGAAGATCGACTTCAGGGCCTTACCCAGCGACCACGACGCCATTAGGACTCCGAGCCCTTCACGCGCTGACCCACAACGGCAGAGACGCCGTCCTGGCGCATCGACACACCGTACAGCGCGTCCGCAATCTCCATCGTGCGCTTCTGGTGGGTGATGATGATCAGCTGCGAGCTTTCACGCAGACCCTCGACGACCTGCAACAGTCGACCCAGGTTCGCGTCATCCAACGCAGCCTCGACCTCGTCGAGGATGTAGAACGGCGACGGGCGAGCCTTGAAAATTGCGACCAACAGGGCCACAGCCGCCAGCGAACGCTCGCCACCGGACAGCAGCGACAGTCGTTCGATCTTCTTACCGACCGGCTTGACGCTAACCTCGATGCCCGTCGTCAGCGGCGAATCGGGGTCAGTCAACAGCAGGTGGCCGGAGCCGCCGGGGAACAGCACGGGAAGAATTTCCTCGAACGCCGCCTTCGTGTCATGGAACGCCTGCAGGAAGATGACCTGCATTTTCTCGTCCAGTTCCTCGATGATGAGCATCAGGTCGGCGCGAGTTTTCTCGAGGTCCGCCAGCTGGTCCACGAGGAACGTGTGACGCTGCTCCAGCGCCGCGAATTCCTCCAACGCCAACGGGTTCACACGACCCAGCTGGTCGAGTCCACGTTCGGCAACCTTCAGTCGGGCCTCCTGCTCGGAACGCACAAAGGGAATGGGATCCCCATCAATAACGGGCACCAGAGTGTCGGGTCCAAACTCGGCAACGAGCACGTCCTCGACCAGTCCCAGTTCGTCTGCGGCGCGTTCCAGCAGGCTCGACAGGTGCAGTTTCTTTTCGTAAATCTGCATTTCCAGTCCGTGCACACCATCGGTGATACGGGTATGGCGTTCGCGCAGCTCGGATTCCTGACGGCGCATCTCGGACAGCGCAGCGGAATTCTCGTTCCGCGCGGCCTCCTCTTCGGCGAGCTTCACGTGGGCTTCAGAGACTGACGCATCGATTGCGGTCAACACCGCGGGCAAGTAGCTGGCGATGTGTTCGGCGCGTTCCAACTGGGAGCGGCGCTTCACGCGCAGTGCCGCACGCTCCTGTGCCGCCGCGCGCTCCGATTCGAGCGACCGCGACAGCTCCTCGGCACGGTCACGCTCGGAACGGTGACGTTCACGCAGCGTCTCCATTTCGATGCGGATCGTCAGTTCCGACTGACGTGCGGCATCGAGCTCGGCGACAGCACGGTCACGACTCGACGCGTCGAGGACAGGGCGGGGACGCGCAAGGAACTGGGTCAGGTCGGCGACAGCAGCCTCGGTCTCGGCCTCGGCCTGCGCGACGGTGGCGTTCGACTTCTCGAGCGACGCATCGACGCGCTCCAGCTCGTTGTTCGCGGCATCGCTCTGGGCCCGAAGACGCGACACGGCCTCGACCTGTTCGGCGTGACGCGCATCGAATGCACGCAACTCGGACAGAGCGGACTGAGACGCGAGTTTCGCGGCCGCGAGCTCCTCGCGCAGGTTCTCGACCGTGTTGCGGTCACGCTCAATCTGCGTCGAAATTTTTTCCAGCTTGCGCTGCGCCTCATCGCGTTCCGCCGACAACTCGATGCGGGAAGGCTGGGCACCCTGACCTCCACGCAGCAGGAACCGGGTCAATACTTCACCCGAACGCGTCACCACAATGGCGGTGTCGGCCAAACCTGCAGCGACCACCTCGGGCCATGCGGCACGGGCCGAATCCAAATCGCTGGCGACATAGGCGCGCGCCAAAATGCCGCGGACCCCACCCGGTGCGGTCACCCGATCCAGAGCCGAATCCAGCCCCGGAATCGGCGTCGCGGCCACAGCAGCACCCTCGGTTTCCGCAAACAGGATCTCGACGCGACCCGCATCGGTGTCATCGATGTGACGCAATGCCGCCACAGCAGCATCGCGAGAATCCGCCAAAACGGCCTCGGCCAAACCACCCAGCGCTGCGGCGATCGCGGTCTCGAACCCGGCCTCGACCTGCACCGCGTCGGCCACAATTCCGCGAATACCCGACCGGCCCGCCAGCGAACCAGAGCCATCACGACTGTCCAGGGCCAACGCCAGTGCCGACACGCGCGCGGCCAAACCGTCACGCTCACGTTCCTGAGTGTGCAAGAACTCGCGAGCCGAATCCAACGCATCCTGCGAGGTCTTGACCTTGCCCTCGGCCGTCTGAACGGCCTTCTCCAGGTCGGCATTCGTGCCACCATCGAGCGTGTCAAACGACCCCAGCTTGTCATCAGCCTCTGCGCGACGTTGGACCGCAGCCTCGCGAGCATTCGCGTACCGCAACTGTTCGCCCTTGGCACTCGCCACACGAGAACGGGCGATATCAACGCGCGACTCCAGCGACGCCTTGTCGAGGTCATGCTGAGAAATCAGCGCACCCTGCTCGGCAATTTCATGATCAATGGCATCTAGCGATGCGGCAGCAGTCGCGGTGAACGCCGCGGCGTGACCCAGTCGTTCCTCGACCTCGGCAATGTGGGCGTGCATGGCCACAACCTCGGCGCGGGCCTGGGCGACCATCTCGTCCGTCACACTGATCAACGGCACCGACTCGGCGATATCTGACGACAACAACACGATGCGCTCGTGCGACAGGTTCGACAATGAACGCAGACGCTCACGCACCTGCTCCAAACCAAAAGCGACGCGGCGTGCGCCGTCGACAGCATCCGAAGTGAGGCGCTCCTCGAGGTGTGCCAAACGCAGGGTGACCTGCTCGAGCTGCTCCCCCACGACAATGCGTTCCGTCTGGCGTTCGCTCTCGGAGCGCTGGTGGTCATCGACCTCGGCGCGCAACGTGACCACGTCGTCGGCGAGGATACGCGACCGCGCATCACGCACGACCGACGCAATGTTCTGAGCTTCACGGGCCACCTCGGCCTGTTTGCCGAGCGGCTTCAGCTGACGACGAATTTCACCCGCAAGGTCGTTGAGCCTCGTCAGGTTCGTCTGCATAGCCTCGAGCTTGCGGACCGTCTTTTCCTTACGGCGGCGGTGCTTCAAAATTCCGGCGGCTTCTTCGATGAAACCGCGGCGATCCTCGGGGGTCGCCTGCAACACATTGTCCAGTCGACCCTGACCGACGATGACGTGCATTTCACGACCCAGGCCCGAGTCGCTCAAGAGTTCCTGCACGTCGAGCAAACGGCACGATTCGCCGTTGATCGCATAGTCGCTCTGCCCGTTACGGAACAGCGTGCGCGAGATGGTGACCTCGGTGTACTCGATGGGCAGAGCACCATCCGAGTTGTCGATCGTCAGCAGCACCTCGGCGCGACCCAACGGACCCCGAGTGCTCGTGCCCGCAAAGATGACGTCTTCCATCTTTCCGCCGCGCAGGGTCTTTGCGCCCTGCTCGCCCATGACCCAGGCCAGTGCGTCAACGACGTTAGATTTTCCGGAACCGTTGGGGCCGACGACGGCGGTAACGCCCGGCTCGAACTGGAAGGTCGTCGGTTGCGCGAACGACTTAAAGCCCTTGAGGGTGAGGGACTTTAGATGCATTCGTCTATTATCCCGAGTAACGCTCGTCGAGGGAAACTGATTACCGAACTCGTTGGCATATCGGACAGAAGTGCGACGAACGGTTCTGCCATTTCGCGCGTTCAATCGGGGCACCACAACGACCGCACGGCTTCCCCTGCTGGCCGTACGCGTGCAACGACAGGTCGAAATAGCCTGATTCGCCGTTCACGTTCACGTACAGTTCGTCAAACGAGGTTCCGCCGGCGTCCAGAGCGGACGACATGATTCGCTGACAGTGCGCAAACAGGTCGCGATACTCGTCGACGGTGACACGATCCGCCGGGGTCAGGTAATGAATTCCCGCTGCCCACAGAGCCT
>JBEEON010000008.1:0-4430 GCA_041191625.1 Actinomycetota bacterium
GTGCGAACCCCACGGACATCGTCGACGTATTCGCCCTCGGTCAGTTCCCGGGGCATGATTCCGCGGTTCGTGTCATCCGCTGCGGACCCCAGCTGGGGAGCGGGGAACCAGGCATCCAGAACCTGGTCGTCGGTGGTCACAGTTACGAGGCCAAAGCCCCAGGCGCGCGTCGAATCAGTCATGCTTCCACCGTAGCGCGGGTAGGCTGACCCTGTGAAACTGTTGACCGATTCCGCTGACGTGGTGGCCTTGACCCGCGAGATTTGCGACATCGAATCGGTCTCGGGCAACGAGCGGGCGCTTGCCGATGCCGTCGAAACGTGGATCCGTGATACCCCTCATCTGACGGTGTTCCGTGACGGTGACGCACTGATCGCTCAGACCAATTTGGGCCGGGCGCACCGAGTGCTCGTTGCCGGCCACCTCGACACCGTCCCCGTGAACAACAACCTTCCCGTCACCGTGTCCGAGGACGGCAGCGAGCTGTGGGGCCGTGGCACCGTCGATATGAAGGGTGGGGTCGCTGTGATGGTGCGCCTCATGCGCGACCTTGTCGACCCCGTGCACGACATCACCTGGGTGTTTTACGACCACGAGGAGGTCGCCGCGGACCTCAACGGTCTGGGCCGCCTCGCCCGTGTCCGACCCGAGCTGCTCGCGGCCGATTTCGCAATCCTGGGCGAACCTACCAACGCGATCATCGAGGGTGGATGCAACGGCACAATGCGCGTGCGAATCACGACCACAGGTGTGCGTGCCCACTCCGCCCGCGCATGGATGGGCGTCAACGCGATTCACGGTGCGGCCGATGTGCTCAACCGACTCAACGCATACGAACCCGAGACGGTCACCGTCGATGGGCTCGACTATCGCGAGGGCATCAACGCCGTCGCAATTCATGGAGGAATCGCGGGCAACGTGATCCCCGACGAATGCGCGGTGGACATCAACTTCCGGTTTGCGCCGTCACGTTCCGAAGCCGACGCGCGTGAATATCTGCAGAACATGTTCGACGGTTACACACTCGAGGTGACCGACAGCGCGGCGGGGGCGCGCCCCGGTGCGGACTCGGATCTGGCCCAAGACTTCATCGCCTCGGTCGGTGGGACCATCGCCCCGAAGTGCGGCTGGACCGATGTGGCACGGTTCACCGCCTTGGGAATTCCTGCCGTGAATTACGGCCCCGGCGACCCCTCGCTGGCCCATGCAGACAACGAGCACGTGCCGGTGGCTGACCTGCACGCGTGTGAGCGCGGTTTGCGTTCCTGGTTGACGGCACGCTAACCGCCCACACCGGTCGAAAAGCTCGCGCCGAGCCCTCCGCTCTGATCGCCCTGATTAGTCCGATACGGGTTTCTCTGGGATAATTGAGGAACAGTATCTAAAGGAGTTCCCCAATGGCCGCCATGAAGCCCCGCACCGGTGACGGACCGATGGAAGCAATCCGCGAGAAGAAGGACCTCATCATTGTGAAGGTTCCCCTCGAGGGTGGCGGACGCCTTGTCGTGTCCATCAAGGACGAAGAGGCCGTAGCCCTCCGTGACGCCCTGATTGGCGCAATCGTCTAGTTTTTGACGAGCGTTACGACGCCGTCGCCCACGGGCAGAACCGACGCGTGCACCGTGTCGTCGACCACGTAGTCGCCGATCAACGTGCGCAGTGCGCTGGTCGCTTCGTCACGTTTCGCCGGGTTCGCCACCGAACCGCCGTGCGATGCGTGAGCCACGATCACGACGCCGCCCTGACGGACGAGGCGCAACGCGTGCTTTGCGTAGTCGATGACGTGCGCGGCATCCGCATCGATTACGACGAGGTCATACGATCCGTCGTTCATGCGGGGGAGAACTTCGTGGGCGTCACCGCTGATGGTGCGCACCCGAGACATGGTGATTCCGGCGTCGGCCATGAGGTCGCGAGCGGTCTGCTGGTGGTCAACATCACGGTCGATGCTCGTAATGCTGCACTCGTCGGAACCGGTCAGCAACCACATTCCGCTGACACCCAAACCGGTCCCAATTTCTACGATGGCTTGGGCGCGGGTCATGGCCACAACGCTGGCAAGGTAACTTCCAGTTGCCGCCGAAATCGAGTCGACCCCGTGCTCCAGCGCGGCGGTTCGTGTGGCGCGGATGTGCTCGGGTTCCGCTGCGGCGTCTTCTGCCCAGCGAGAAATGAGTTCGGCGTCAATCATGGTGCCTCCTTTGTGTACAGACTATGCCGTGCCCGGCGTTTGCTTCTGTATTCTGGGGGAGTGTCCTTCGGTCTAACTTTCGAAAAGCTGCTGCTGATCGGTATGGTCGCGCTCTTGATCATCGGGCCCGACCGTTTGCCGGCCTTTGCCGCCCAGTTGGCGCGCGTGGTGAAGTCGATTCGCCAGATGGCGCGTGGTGCCGAACAGCGTTTGAAAGACGAAATGGGCGACGACTTCAACGTCGACGAGTTCAAGAAACTTGACCCCCGGCAGTACGACCCTCGCCGCATCATTCGGGACGCTCTGACCGACGAGGCGCCCGCCGCGGAACCCGCAGTGGCTCCCACGTTGCGCGAATCCGCGTATGCCCAACGCCAGCGTAAGCTCGCGGAAAACGCGCCCACCCCGTTTGACGGTGAATCGACATAAAATCTGGGTTCCGATTGGGTTGCCCGCGGGTAGGCTGGAGCCATGAGCTCGACGCGTGTCTATGTTGCCCGTCTCGCCGGATGTTCGGTCTTTGACCCCTTCGGTGACCGGGTTGGTCGTGTGCGCGATGTCATCGTCGTGTACCGCACGTCCAGTGCACCTGTCGTTGTCGGTTTGCTGATCGAGGTCCCCGGCCGTCGCCGCGTTTTCTTGGGCATCAACCGCGTCACGAGCATCCGCCCCGGCCAGATTCTGACTACCGGTTTGATCAACATGCGCCGTTTCGAGCAGAAGGGCGGCGAGGTTCGCATTTTTGGCGAACTGATCGGCCGCACCATGAATTTCCGTAACGGCTCGGGTCTGTCAACCATTGAGGACGTCGCCATCGAGAGCAACGCCCTGGGTGAATGGGCGGTGTCGCAGCTGTACATGCGCAAGCAGCGTGACAAGAACGCGTCGCTGTTCGCCAAGGGCCCTGCCGTGTTTGCCCGTTGGGACGAAGTCACCCCGTCGGAAGACACCGGCGAATCACAGAGCGCCGAGCACCTCGTCGCCTCGTACGCTGAACTGTTGCCCGCCGACCTTGCCGCCTCGATCCTGGATCTGCCGGAAGAGCGACGCATCGAGGTCGCCGAGGAACTGTCTGACGAGCGACTGGCCGACGCGCTGGAAGAGATGCCGGAGTCCGAGCAGGTCGAAATCATCCAGGGACTGGACGACGACCGCGCCGCCGACATTCTGGACCAGATGGAACCGGATGACGCGGCCGACCTGATCGCGCAGCTTCCGAAATCCCGCGGTGATTCGCTGCTCGACCTGATGGACCCGGAAGAAGCCGAGGACGTCCGATTCCTGCTGTCGTACGACCCCGATTCAGCCGGTGGTCTGATGTCGACAGAACCCATCATCGTGTCGGCGGAAACCACGGTGGCCGAAGGGCTCGCCCTGATTCGCCGCAGCGAACTGACCCCCGCAATGGCCGCATCGGTGTGTGTCACACTGCCCCCGTACGAGTCCCCGACCGGACGTTTCCTGGGCATGGTGCACTTCCAGCGCATGCTGCGATACCCGCCGCAGACACAGCTGGGAACCCTGTTGGATACCCGATCCGAACCGCTGTTGGACACCACCTCGGCGGGCGAGCTCGCACGTACTTTCGCGAGCTACAACCTCGTCTCGTTGCCGGTCGTCGACGATCAACATCGATTGCTCGGTGTGGTCACCGTCGATGACGTGCTCGACCACATGCTGCCCGACGACTGGCGCAACCCGTACTACGACAACGATCCCGTGAAGGAGGCGTGACATGGCTGAAAAAGACACCTCGCAGCGTCGCCCCAGCGCACGCCGTCGTTCCGTCACCGTTGATTCGCAACTGAACGCGCCCAAGGGTTTGCGCCAACTGCGCGGCAACCGTCGTTCGCAGGACCGCTTCGGACGCGCCACCGAGCTCGTCGCCCGCGGCATGGGAACCCCGTGGTTCCTCATCGGACTGTCCGTTGTAGTTGTCGGCTGGATGACGTACAACTCGCTGGCTCCCGCACAGTTCCGCTTTGACTCGTCCGACCTCGGTTTCACCGCCTTGACACTGATCCTGTCGCTGCAGGCCTCGTACGCTGCACCCCTAATTCTGTTGTCCCAGAACCGTCAGGACGACCGCGACCGCGTGCAGATGGAGCATGACCGCCAACGCGCTGAACGCAACCTTGCGGACACCGAATACCTTGCCCGCGAGGTCGTGTCGTTGCGCCTTGCCATCAAGGACGTCGCCACCAAGGACTTCATCCGGTCCGAATTGCGGTCACTGCTG
>JBEEON010000009.1:0-18637 GCA_041191625.1 Actinomycetota bacterium
AACAGGAGGGGGGCACCAGGCCGGTGCGCGTCACCTGTGTGCGCAGCAATACCGTGGTCGATATCCCCGCGGACGAATCCGTGATCGACGGTTTGGCGCGGGCCGGTGTCGAGATCGAGGCGTCGTGCAAAAAGGGTGTGTGCGGTACGTGCGAGACGAGAATTGTGTCGGGCACGGCAGCCCACCTCGACAGTGTGCTTCCGGACAACACGAAGGATGAAATGCACGTCTTTTATCCGTGTGTGTCCCGTTCGACGACCGCCGAAATGGTGATTGACGCCTAGTCGACGTCGAAGTCGTTGTCGATCCAGGCGCCCTCGTCGTTACGAAGGGTCTGCCAGGCGACATATGCGACCGCGGCGACCGCGGCAACGCCGAGTCCGGCGATAAAGAAGGTGCCAAAGCCGGCCTTGCGGGCAGCAACAACGGGGGCGGGCTTGCCCAACAGGGTGCGACCGAGTTCCAGCCCGGTGCTCAGCAACGGTACAACCCGGTCGTCGTATGCGTGACGGGCGCGCGGTGCGACTTCTTCACGGGTGTAACGACCGGCGAGGCGACTGGCATCCGTGAGGATTCGGCTGGCGGCATCGAGGACTTCGCGTTGGCGACCCCACGCATCGTTGGCCGAACCGGCGAGGCTTGACAGCTCTCGAGAGAGTGAACGTCCCATGGGTTTTCCTTCCGTTGGTTTTATTATGGCGCAGGTGCGCTTGCTGGCTCTACGAGGTGAAAGAATAGGAACATGTCTATTCACACTTCTGTTGCCACCATCCACACCAACCATGGGGACATTGTCGTCAACCTTTTCGGTAACCACGCCCCCATCACCGTCGAGAACTTTGTGGGATTGGCCACCGGTTCACGCGAGTGGGTGCACCCCGGTACCGGTGAGACGATGACGGACACCCCGCTGTACAACGGCGTAATCTTCCACCGCATCATCAAGGACTTCATGCTGCAGGGTGGCGACCCCCTGGGCCAGGGCATCGGTGGCCCCGGTTACAACTTCGATGACGAGATCCACCCCGAGCTCGCCTATGACCGCCCCTTCCTGCTGGCCATGGCAAACGCCGGCAAGCGCATGGGCAAGGGCACGAACGGCAGCCAGTTCTTCATCACCACCGTTCCCACCCCCTGGCTGTACGGCAACCACACCATCTTTGGCGAGGTCGCCGATGACGCGTCGAAGCAGGTCGTTCTCGCCATCGAGGGTGTGGCGACTGGCCCCGGCGACAAGCCTCTGGAGCCCGTGGTCATCAACTCGATCGAGATTGCGTGACCGATTCCGCCACGTGTTACCGGCACCCGGGCCGCGAGAGCTGGGTGTTGTGCCAACGGTGCGGTAACACCATTTGCCCGGACTGCCAGCGTCAGGCCGCGGTGGGTTTTCACTGCCCTGACTGTGTGAAGGGTTCGGCGCCGAAAGCCGCACGCGTAATTTCGGGGCCTCGACTGCAGCGCCGGTTGCGGGGTAACACCTCGTCGACCACGGTGTTGTTGGTAATCATGGCGGCGATGTTCGTGCTGGACCTTGTCACTAGTGGTTTTGTCCGCTATTTCCTGGAGTTCTATTCCCGACTGGTCTATGTCCAGCCTTGGACAATGGTCACTTCGATATTTGTGCACGCCGACCTGCTGCATATCCTCTTCAACGGCTACTCGCTGTGGGTGCTGGGCTCGATGCTGGAACGCGTCATGGGACCGGGACGATTCACCGCACTGTTTCTGTTGTCGGGCGTCGCAGGTTCCGCGGCGGTTTTGGTGTTGGACCCCACGGGTGGCGTAATCGGCGCATCGGGTGCCATTTTCGGCCTGTTTGCCGCGCTGTTCGTCGTGAATCGCGGATTTGGCGGCTCGAATGTGAGCCTGTTGGTTATCATCGGCATCAACCTGGTGTTGGGATTCATCATCCCCGGTGTCTCGTGGCAGGCCCACATCGGTGGACTCATCGGCGGACTGGTGCTGACTCCGTTGCTGATGGGTCGCAGGCGCTAAACACCATTTGTGTGGTCCACGCCCTCGGGGCGTCACCGTGTGCACGAAGAAAACGTCAACCACGCCTAGTTATCCACAAGGGTTAATAACAGTGGGGATAATTACACCCGTGTAATTCGACGCGACGAATTAGTGCCAGCGCGTCGTCATGACGAAACCGACAAACATCAGGCCAAAGCCGATGAGGATGTTCCACTGTGCCAGAGGAGCGATCGGAAGCTGAGCCTGGCTGACGTAGTACGTGATGATCCACGCCAATCCCACCAGCATGAAGCCAAACATTACGGGCTTAAACCATGCGGGGTTAGTGACGTGCTGCTCGCCGCGGGCTACGGTGTCCGCGGCAGCATTCTTCTGTGACTTCTCTGCAACCATAGGGGACAGTGTAGCGCGGGCACCTGTGCAATGCCATATCGGTAACGCCCCCTCGGAAGGCTCGTACACTTATAGAAGCAGCACGACAGCTTTGACATCAAGGGGACCGAATGCGCGCAGCACGGAACGGCGCCCAGCGCCGAGGCGTATCGCTCGCGCTCGATATTCTGCAGGACGTCGCATTCACCGTCGGCGGCGTAATCCTGCTGTTCCTCGTCTGGCACACCTGGTTCAACGACATCGTTGCCGGCTCAGCCCAAAACCAGGCCTCGCACCAACTCGCACAAGAATGGTCGGCACCAGCGCCCAGCGCGACCCCCACGGAAACCAGCGGCACACCCACACCCCGACCCTCGGTCGACCCCACCCAAATTCCCGTGCTGGGATCACACTCCGACGGCGAAGCATTCGCCACGCTGATCGTGCCCCGCTTTGGCACCGACTATGAGCGTGTCATCGCCGAAGGCATTGACCCCGAAACGGTACTCAACAGCAGCGCCACCGGTGTGGGGCACTATCCGGAGTCCGCTGCGTTGGGCGAAATCGGAAACTTTGCCGTCGCCGCTCACCGCACCACTTTTGGTGCGCCCTTCGCGGAAATCGAAAAGCTGCGACTCGGTGATCACATTTATATCGAAACCCCCGACGGTTGGTACGTGTACAGCTACCGCAACACCGCCTATGTGTGGCCGGCCGATGTGAACGTGCTCAACCCCGTCCCCACCACCAGCCTCGAGGCCGGGCAGCGACTGCTGACCATGACCAGTTGCCACCCCGAACTGTCCAGCGCCGAACGCATCATCGCCTACTCGGTATTCGACTATTTCGCGCCCCGTGAACTGGGAGTACCCGCCGAAATTCAGCACCTGAGGGAAGGGACCGCCTGATGTACCGACTGTTGTGGCGCGCCTTGCCCGGCAACCTTTGGGCGAAAATCGCCCAAACCACGGGACTTCTGCTCGTCGCCGTCACCGCACTGTTCCTCTGGGTCTTCCCCTGGTTTGTGGCGACCTTTATGACAACGAATGTGACGGTGAACTGATGGCTCGCATCCTCGTAATCGACAACTACGACAGCTTCGTCTATACGCTCGCAGGGTACCTGCGCCAGCTGGGCGCAGAAATCGAGGTCGTGCGCAACGATTCCTTCACCGAGGCACAGATTGCGTCACGACTCGACGGATTCGATGGCGTGCTGGTGTCGCCTGGGCCGGGTTGCCCCGCCGATGCCGGAGTCTCGATCCCCGTGATTCGCTATGCGATCGAGCACACCATTCCCCTGTTCGGTGTGTGCTTGGGTCACCAGTCCATCGCCGAAGCCCTGGGCGGAATCGTCACCCACGCCGAGGAACTGATGCACGGCAAGACCAGCGCCGTCACCCACGTCGAATCGCCGCTGTTCGATGGCGTCCCCAACCCGTTCCGTGCCACCCGATACCACTCGCTCGCGATCGTTGATGGCACAATTCCCGACGAACTGCGCATCACCGCGCGGACCGACGGCGGTGTCATCATGGCCATCGAACACGTCAGTGCACCCGTGTGGGGCGTGCAATTCCACCCCGAATCGGTGCTGACCGAGGGCGGTTACACGATGATCGGCAACTGGCTGGAACTCGTGGGTATGACGGGGGTCAGCGAACTGGCTCGCACGCTCAGCCCACTGGTGTCCGCCTCGACCGATTAGGCCTTTGCGCAGTACACGATCGTGATCGGGGAACGCTGCGGCTGTTCGCCCGGCGCCAGCGACTGCGACTTCACGGTCTGTCCACTGCAGGTCATGTCGGTCTGAACCGACACCGACAGTTGAACATCCGAGGCGCTCAGTGCGGCATTGGCGTCGGCGAGCGACTTGCCCACGACATCGGGGACCTTGACCAGACCGTTGGACACGGTGAGGTTGATGACATCCTTGGGCTTCAACGAGGTTCCGCCCGCCGGGTCACTCGAGATGACCATGCCCTTCGCCACGGACGGCGAATAGGTGGTGGTGATGGATCCGACGGTGAAGCCCGCTTCGGTGATTGTGGTTTTGGCCTTGGCCAGGCTCATCAGCGACAGGTCGGGTGAACGTCCGGTCTTGGGGCCCGCCGACTGGTACAGCGAAATGATTTCGCCCTCGCCCACCTGGATGCCGGCTTCGGGCTGGGTGCGGATGACGTCGCCTTCGGCCACCGTGTCACTGGTTTCGACGATGATGGCGACCTTCAGGCCCAAACCCTCCAGCTGGCTTTGAGCATCGGTGGCGGAGACGTTGGTCAGCTGAGGGATCTCGATTGCCTGTGAGGTCACCGTGTTCTGGGCGGGGAGGGTCATAACCCACACCATCAGACCGGCAATCAGGCAGGCCACCAGCAGCACACCGGCTCCGACACCGACCGCGGTCTTGATCAACTTGCGCGAGGGGGGAGCGTCCGAAGAAAGCAGGGGGCGAAGTTGCGACACGGGATCGTCCTTTGATGTCGAGGTAAAGAGAGCGAAACTCTCTGCTGCCGATTTTACGCGCTGTGCCGCGGGGGCACGAGGCGGGCGGGGAGTTCTGGGCACCGAAACCTTTACAGGCTTCACCGGTTTTTCGGGCTTCACCGGCTTCGCCGGATTCACGGGGTCGGGGATTCGAGCCGGCTTCGCGGCCGAAACCTTCGGCGACGCCGCAGGGGCAGCCGCACGGGGCGCCGATGCTGCGGAGCCTGCGGGCGGAGCGGTGGGTACCGGTTCGCCCTCGGGACGGTACAGCGAGCGCACGCGGCGCAACGCGACAGCGAAATCCCGTGCCGTGGCGAAACGTTCGGCGCGATCCTTGGACAGTCCCCGGCTGATCACCGAACCCAGTTCATCCGACAACTCGGGGCGGATCGAACTCAGCAACGGTGGCGCCTGCGTCACGTGTTGGAAAGCGACCGACACCGAAGATTCACCCGAGAACGGCGGACGAGCGGTGAGCATCTCGAACAACACCACCGCGGTGGAGTACAGGTCGCTGCGCGCATCGATGGCTTCAGCCTTGGCCTGCTCGGGAGAAAAATATTGTGCCGTGCCCAGAATCGTCGTCGCATCGCCCGTCGATTCCTCGATCGCGTGCGCGATACCGAAGTCACACACCTTGACGAGGCCGCTCTGGGTGACCATGACATTTCCCGGCTTGATGTCGCGGTGGATGATGCCCGCACGGTGCGATTCGTCGAGCGCGTCGAGAATTCCCAACGCCACGTGCACGGCGACCTTGGGGTCGAACGCCCCCGAATCCATCAGCTGGCGCAGGATTTTGCCGTTGATGTATTCCATCACGATGAACGGAATTGGCGTCTCGGTCGAAATGTCGGGAATGTTTTCTTCGCCGGCGTCGTACACACGCACGATCGAGGGGTGGCCCATCAGGCTGACCGCGTGGGCTTCCTTCTGGAATCGGTAGCGTGCGTCGGGGTCGACCGCTGTTTCGGGCCGCAACACCTTGATTGCCACGGTGCGCGCCAACCGAATGTCGGTGCCCAGGTACACGTTCGCCATGCCGCCTCGGCCGATCAGTTTCTCTGGACGGTAGCGCCCCGCCAGAAGGAACTCACCACCGAGGAATGTGGTGTTCATCATGGTGTGCTCCTTTCCGGGTATCGAGGGGTTTGGTGTTCAGGTTTCGGGTGGTGTTATGGCGTGATGGCGACCACGAGTTCGACCGATTGGGCCGAACGCAGGGTGCCACAGGCCACGCTGTACGAGGCGCGCATCTCGGATGTGTCCTCGCTGAGGACCACGGTGGTGCTGGTCACGCGGGGGCCAAAGCTCGAAACGCGGGGGAATGTGCCGCCGTTGATGGTGAAGTCGTACGAGGCCACCGTGTACCCCGAGGGGCACAGGGTGTAGGTGGGCCACGAAATGGTCACCGTGGCTCCGGGCGTGTACGGTCCCGCCGAGACGGTCAATGCTGCGGGGGCCGCCGGCGTAGGGATCTCGTCATAGAAGTAGACCGCGACGAGGGTGTCCTTTTCGACCTGACCGGTGGGGTTCACTCGGTAGGCGGTGCCGACGAGGTCGGCCGACGGGGGAACGGAACCCACGACTGCATCGAGGCGCAAGCCCAGTGCGTCGAGCATTTCCTGCACCTGCTGCTGGGTTTTGCCCAGGAAGTCGGCTTCGTCGAGGACGATGGGCTCGTCCGTGTTCGTCGGGGTCGGCGTCGACGTGTCGGTGGGGGTGGCCGTCGGGGTGCCCGTGGGGGTGGCTCCCGGGTTCGGGTTCGACGCCACCACGATGATCGCGATAATCGCGGCGATCAGCAGTGCGCCGAGCACACTGGCCAGTGTCACGAGAGGCCACATCTTTCGAGGCTCGGTCTCGCCCTTGTCGTCCAGCGGGATGGGCGAGGGCAGCACCCGGGTCGACGTGTCTTCGTCGAATTCATCGGACTCTGCGTCGTGCACTGCGGGAACGAGGGCGAGGGCTTCACCCAAATGTCCACGCTTGATCGCCACAGCGGCACGGGCCAAGTGTTGTGCCGTCGCGGGGCGCTTGTCCGCCTTCTTTGCGATGCAGGCAAAGATCAGGTTACGCACGGCCAGGGGAATGCTTTCGGGCAGAGCCGGCGGCGCGTTCTTGATGTGCGCCATCGCAATGGCGACCTGAGATTCGCCGGTGAACGGTCGACGACCAGCCAGCGCCTCATAGGCAACGATGCCCAGCGAATAGATGTCGGTCGACGCCGAAGCGGTCTTGCCTGACGCCTGTTCGGGGGACAAATACTGGACGGTGCCCATCACCTGACCGGTCGCCGTCAACGGAACCTGGTCGGCGATACGGGCGATACCAAAGTCGGTGATCTTGACGCGGCCGTCGGGCGTGATCAGCAGGTTTCCCGGCTTGATGTCACGGTGAACGAGGCCGGCCTCGTGTGCGGCGTGCAACGCCGACGCCGTCTGGGCGACAATGTCGAGCACGCGCTCGGGCGACAGGATGCGTTCGCGCTCCAAAATTGTGCTGAGGGCTTCGCCCGGCACAAGCTCCATCACGAGGTACGCGCTGCCGTCCTCCTCGCCATAGTCATAGACGCCGGCGATACCCTCGTGGTTGACGAGAGCGGCATGGCGCGCCTCGGCTCGGAAGCGTTCGCGGAAGCCCTTGTCTCCCAGGTACTCTTCCTTCAAAATCTTGATGGCGACCTGGCGTTCGATCACCTGGTCGAGTGCCTGCCACACTTCACCCATACCGCCGATGGCGAGGCGCGATTTCAGCTGGTACCGTCCCCCAAAAACTTGACCAATTTCGGGTCTCATTGTGCCAACACCGCCTCCATCACCTTGCGTGCAATCGGTGCAGCAACCGTGTTTCCACGGCCGCTTTGACCGAGTCCACCGCCATCCTCAATAACTACGGCCACCACAACTTGGGGGTTGTCGGCGGGCGCAAAACCGGTGAACCACAGTGTGTAGGGTTCACCTTCGCCGTTTTCGGCGGTACCCGTCTTACCTGCGACGGCGATGCCCGGAATTTGGGCGTTCGACGACACGCCACTTCCGACGGCGTCAATCATCATCTTCACCATCGTCTTGGCCGTCTTGGCCGAAATCGGGGTGCTGTATTCGTGCGCTTCGAAGGGGGTAATGACGGACAGGTCGGGGGCGATGACCGAGTCGACGACGGTCGGGGTCATCAGCACACCCTTGTTGGCGATGGCGGATGACAGCATCGCGATCTGCAGCGGGGTCACGCGCACGTCGTACTGGCCAAACGACGACAGCATGACCTGTGCCTGGTCCATGTTCGACGGGTAGGTCGACGCGGTGACGGGCATCGGGATTTCCAGGGTGGCGCCGAAACCGAAATCTTCGGCGTACGACTGGATCACGCTTTCACCGATTCGGGCGCCGATTTCGGCAAACGGGATGTTGCACGAAAGCTTCAGTGCTGTCGCAATGGTGACCGTAGCGGTTCCACCACACGAGCCACCGCCCGAGTTCTTGATCACCGAGTCACTGCCGGGAAGTTTCAGCACGCTGGGGTTCTTTACCGTGGTGCTGGTGCTGACGAGACCGGAATCCAGTGCGGCCGACGCCACGAGCAGTTTGAACACGGAACCGGGGTGGTACAGGTTGCCGGCGATGGCGCGGTTCACGAGCGGCGCCTTGTCGTCGACCAGCAGCTGCTGGTAGCGGTCAATCACGGTGACGGTGTCGTGCGACGCCAACTCGTTGGGGTCATAGGCGGGCTTGGACACCATGGCCAAAATGCGACCCGTCGTGGGATCCAGCGCCACAATCGAACCGGACTTGCTGCCCAGAGCCTTCCATGCGGCCTCCTGGATCACCGGGTCGATGGTCAACTGCACGGTAGCACCGCGCGGGTCGCGCCCCGACACGAGAGCCAGCACCTGGTCAAAGAACTGGTTGTTCGACTGGCCGCTGAGTTCGTCATTCATCGCAGCTTCGAGTCCGCTGATGCCCTGACTGATCGTGTAATACCCGGTCACGGCCGAATACATGGGGCCGTCATAGTAGGTGCGCTGGTAGCGGTATTGGTCGTTTGCGGGAACCGATTCGGCGATCGTGGTGTTGCCGGCGATGATGCTGCCGCGTTCCGCGGAGTAGCTTTCCAACAGGGTGCGCGTGTTGCGCGCATCGACCCGCAGGTTGTCTGCCTGGAACACCTGGATGATGGTTGACGACACAAACAGCGCGAAGAACATCACAAAGATGCCCCACGACAGTCGACGAAGTTCCCGATTCATGCGCCCTCACCGCCTTGGTTCTGGTGGCGGACAGTGTCGCTGAGTCGCAACAGCAGGGCGACGATGATCCAGTTCGCGACCAGCGAGGAACCACCGGCGGCAAGGAACGGGGTCGTCAAACCGGTCACGGGAATCACACGGGTGACACCGCCGACCACGACAAAAACCTGCAGCGCCAAGACGAAGGTGAGTCCCACAGCCAACAGTCGACCGAAGTCGTCGGCGCCGTTGAAACCGATGCGCAGACCACGAGAGATGAACAACAGGTACAGGCACAGGACGGCGAAAACCCCGACGAGCCCCAGTTCCTCGCCAATGGTCGCCATGATGTAGTCGGACTCCGCCAACGGGGTGATGTCGGGTCGACCCGCGCCGAGCCCGGCACCGATGATGCCGCCCGACGCAAAACCGAACAGTCCCTGCACCAGCTGGTAGCTGCCGCCAATTGCGTCATAAATTGCGGGGTTAAACGAATCCAGCCATGCGTCGAAGCGGCCCTTGACGTAATCCAGCCACAGGCTCGCCACGATCGCACCGGTGCCGAACAGTCCGCCGCCGACCACAAACCAAATCGCACGACCGGTCGCCACATACATGAGCACCATGAACAAACCGAAGTACAGGAACGATGTGCCCATGTCGTGCTGGAACACCAGCACCATCATGGCGACCAACCACACAATGATGATCGGACCCAAGTCGCGGCCACGCGGCCACCGGACACCGAGGAACTGCTTCCCGACCGCGCTCAACGAATCCCGGGCCGTCACGAGGTAGCCGGCAAAGAACAATGCGAGAGCAATCTTTGCGATCTCGCCGGGCTGGAAGCTGACAAAACCGAGGTCCACCCACAGGCGGGCGCCACTGATGGTCACAC
Organism: Actinomycetota bacterium; assembly: GCA_041191625.1. GTDB lineage: Bacteria > Actinomycetota > Actinomycetes > Actinomycetales > Microbacteriaceae > MWH-TA3. Next base: position 9,962 of record JBEEON010000009.1, read on the forward strand.
CGATACCGGGAATCAGGGGCATCACCAACAGGATGACGCCGACCAGCATCCACAGGTAGCGGTAGCGCTGCAACACACGGTGGTTACGCACCGCCACAATCACCACCAGGGCAATCACCATGGCAATCGCCGTCCACACCATCTGGCGTGTGGCGTTTGCCTGCCACCCCGACAGTCCCGTCGCCAGGTCCAGTCGGTGAATCATGGCGATTCCCAAACCGTTCAGCAACGTGACAATGGGAAGAATCAGCGGGTCAGCGTCACGGGCCACATAGCGAATTGCGATGTGCATCGTCAACACGATGGCGCCCAAACCGCCGACCAGCCCGATCAGTTCCGCATCGAGTGCACCGGTGGCCCCAATATCGACCAGCGCGATGGCTGCCGCATTGATGATCATCGCAAAAACGATGAGTGACGCCTCGAGGTTGCGAATCTTTGTGGGAATTCGCAGGCGCAAGATCAGCTGTTCGGTGATCGTCGGTCGGTCATCAATCGCCGTTGGAGACATTGGCAATCCTTTCGACGACAGACAGCGCTTCCGCCAGGTCAGCGACATTGATGGTGTTTTCGACCGTTTCGCGCACATAGGCGGGCAACGAGTCGAGGGGGATGCCCGTGTCGGTGCGCACGGTGGACAGCGAAATCGTTCCGATCTTTTGCTGCACACCCTGATAGATCACGACCGAATCGGAGTCGGCGCCCACATAGAACTGTTCCTGGGTCCACTGGTACCCGTACCACGCCACCCAGGCCAGCAGCGAGGTGATCAGGCTGACACCGATCGCCCACTGGATGCGGCGGCGCATCGCACGTTTGCGGTCTTCGGCGATCACCTTGTCGAGGTAGTTTTCGTCGGCCTCGAACATTTCGGTGGCCTCGGCGGGCACCGTGCTGTGGCGGGGGTGGAACAACCGGGTGGTGATGGGGCGCTGCAGGCGGCGGGTTTCCGGTGTGAACGTCAACGGCATCGAGGCGGCGCCCACCAGCAGCGGCTTCGGCACGGCGCTGATCGGGGTTTCGGTGACGCCGACGATGACGACGGTGACGTTGTCGGGTGCACCGCGATCCAAGGCGGCGTCGATCAGTTTTTGGGTGGCGACACCCGCATCGGGGGTGTCACGCAGGATGCGTTCGATCGTGTTTTCGGGCACGTAACCGCAGAGCCCATCCGAGCACAACATCCAACGGTCGCCGGGCTGGGTGTCGAGCACAGTCGAGTCGACCATCGGCGGAGTGTCGAAGTCACCGAGCACGCGCATCAGCACGTTGCGGCGGGGGTGCACTAGCGCCTCTTCTTCGGTGATGCGACCGGTCTCGACGAGCCTCTGCACGAACGTGTGGTCGGTGGTGATCTGGTCCAGGCGGTTATTGCGCAGCAGATAGATGCGTGAGTCACCGATGTGCGCGATCACCATCTTGTCGCCCAAACGAATCATCGCACTGACGGTGGTGCCCATTCCCGACAATTCGGGGTGCTGACGCACCGCCTCGCTGAGTTCCGATGAACCGGCGATGATGGCGTTGACCAGTTCGTGTTGGGCTTTGTCCGTGGACTCAAAAAGTTCGTCGGCTACTGCGGTGACCGCCTGTGTGGCCAGCGAACTGGCGACGTCACCACCGGCGTGACCGCCCATGCCGTCGGCGACCATGAACAGGTGGGTCCCGGCGTAACCGGAATCCTGGTTGCTCGCACGAACCCGACCAATGTGACTTCCCGCGGCTGACAGTAGCCGTGCACCCATTAGGGCCTCAGCTCGAAAATTGTGGAACCGATCGAGACGGGCACATAGGGGGGAACCGGTGTGGGCACGCTGACCCGCTGGTTGTTGACGAAGGTGCCGTTGGTGGAATCCAGGTCCTGGATGACCCAGCCGCCGTTCCACAGCTGCAGTCGGGCGTGGTTCGTCGACGTGTATTCGTCGCGGATCACGAGGCCCGATTGTGCGCTGCGGCCGATGGTGAGCTGGTCGGATTCCAGGGGAATTTCGAGGCCCTCACGGGCTCCCGCCACGATCAGCAGCACCCGTGCCGGGTCTTCGGTGTTGTGTTCGGGGGCGGGAGGGATGAACGCGGGGGCTGACGCCTCGGGGTTCACGGTGACATCGCCGCGGGCGTTGGCCTCACCACGGCGGACGTAGTGTCCGAACAGGTCGCTGCGCAGCGCGTACAGGATGGCGAAAACAAAAATCCACAGCACGGCGAGGAACCCGAAGCGCAGGATAAACAGTGTCAGTTCACTCATGCGATTCCTCCGGGTGCGGGGACGACGCGGAAAATAATGCGGGCCGCTCCAATTTCGATCACGTCGCCCTGTTCCAGCGGGCTGATGGTGATGGTGCGGCCGTTGAGCATCGTGCCGTTGGTCGACTTCAGGTCTTCGATTCCCGCGACGGTGCCGTTCCAGATGATGCGGGCGTGATGGCGCGAGGCTGCGCCGTCGTTGACGGTGATGGCCGCGGTTGCGCCGCGACCCAGAATGGTTTCGCCCGATTTCAGGGGGATCAGGGTGCCGTTGATTTCTACGGCGGCCTGCCAGCTGGTGGCCGCAGCATCGCCGGCGGCGCTGGTGACGCGCACGAGGCCTTCGGTCAGGCTGGGCTGTTCCACCAGGGTGATGGTGACGGGACCGGCGAACGCATAGTGCTGTCTGGCGGCATAGTCGCGGACGTTACCCACCAGTTCGTTGATGAGGGCCGCGCCGTGCGCGCGCAAACGGGCGAGGTCGAGCCCGCCGAGTTCCACGGTGAATGCGTGGGGTGCGAGGATGCGGTCACGGCTGACGATGACGGCCTTGGTGTCCATCTCGCGTTTCAGTGCCGCCGAAATTTCGATGGGCTGCACGCCGCTGCGGAAAGTTTTGGCGAACGCGCCACCAACGAAGCGCTCCAAACCGCGCTCTACGTTGTCGAGTAGGCCCATCTTCACCCCTGCCGCAACACTCTTTGTGCTCGTTTTAGTCTACCCGCACTGTGCTGGGCCACACCTCGGCACCCACAGCCTCTGACAATGTGGTAGCCTCGTCACGATGCGTAAGCATCACGCGCGAGTGGCGGAATGGCAGACGCGCTGGCTTCAGGTGCCAGTGCCCGCAAGGGCGTGGGGGTTCAAGTCCCCCCTCGCGCACAGTAGTGGAATTCGAATTCGATCCGGTGGGATGACGAAGGACGGGTCTCGACTGTGAAACGCATCGTGGGGAACGAGCAGTACTTCACCCCCGACGATGTGGCGCGTTCCTGTGTGGAACGGGTCGACAGGGTTTTTCCCCTGACCGGTTTTGATCGCATCATCGAACCCAGTGCGGGCGATGGTGCATTCCTGAGGTTCCTGCCGCAGTCGACGATCGCCGTGGATATCGCACCCCAATCCGATTCGATTGTGCGCGCCGACTTTGTGTCCTGGTCTCCGGCCCCGGTGACGGGTTCACCGTCGAGGACCCTCGTCATCGGCAACCCACCGTTTGGTCAACGGGCGGCGCTCGCCGTGTCGTTCATCCAACATGCGGCGGAATTCGCCGATGTTATTGCGTTCATCCTGCCGATGAGTTTCAACAAGTACACCTTCCAGGATCGGGTTCCCCGCAATTTCCATCTGGTCGAATCCACCGACCTGATGGTCGCCTATGACGTGACGGCACAGGAGGATTCGGCAGCACCCGGGTCGAAGCCCAGGACGGTCACCGTCAACACGGTCTTTCAGGTGTGGGAGAAGCGGTCCGAGGCACGTGCGCTCGCGCCTCGGGTCAGTTCACACCCCGATTTCACGATGAAGCACGCCCACCTTGCGTGGACGACGGAGGCCCAGCGTCAGGAGCTGCGGGACACCCACGATTTTGCGATCGCGCAGGTGGGAGCCAATTTTGCGCCCAAGGACGTCGACTCGGTTACCAAAGGAAGTCACTGGTTTGTGCGCGGGGTGGTTCCCGGGGTGCGGGACGTTTTCGAGCGCCTCGATTTTTCGCACCTCTCGGGCATGAACACGGCGCACACGAGCCTGTCGAAACGCGACATCATCGAGGCGTATTCGCGCGCCCTCGAAACTCGTCCATCGTCCGATTGACGCCCAACAAGTCGGCGGTCCAGTCGAACGCCCGGGTGGGAAGGAATCGCAGCACGGGCACAATTCCGACGAGTCGCGGCAGGTTGAGGACCAGTGTGTTCGATTCGATGGCGTTGACGATCGAGGCGGACACCGACTCGGGTTTCAGGATGGGCAACAGCCAGGGCACCCGGGTGCGCACGCCATCGAACAGTCCCGTGGAAATGTAGAACGGGTTCACGGTCAGGGTGGTCACCCGGCTTCCGGCACCCCGCAGTTCGTTGCGCAGGGATTCGGTGAACCCGATGACGGCATGTTTGCTGGCCGAGTAGTCGGTCAGCTTGGAGACGCCGACGAGCCCCGAGGCGCTGGCGATGGTGACGATGCGGCCGCGGTTTCGGTCGAGCATCCCCGGGATAAAGGCGCGGGTTGTCCAGTAGTGGGCCAAAACGTTGACGTCGAAGGTGCGACGGATGCCTTCGGTGGTTCCGTCCAGTAGCGAGGTGCCGTTGACGACGCCCGCGTTGTTGATGAGCACATCGATTCCGCCAAATTTTTTCGTCACCTGTCGTGCGGCGGCCGCTACTGCGGCATCGTCGGACACGTTGACGGCCTGGCTGCTCGCCTCGTAACCGGCGGTGCGCAGTTCGGTTGCGACCCGGCGTGCGCTGGTGGCGTCGAGGTCCCAGATGACGATTCGCGCGCCTCGGCGGGCACAGTCCAATGCCATGAGTCGGCCGATTCCGGATCCGCCGCCGGTGATGAGCACGGTCGAACCGCGCAACGAGAATCGGGTCATGGTTGTCCTATTTCAGAAAGGGGAGGCGGCGCAGGGTGCGCAGCGCGAGTGTGAGGAATCGGGCGTAGGCGTGGTGGTCTGCTCTCGCGCCGGGACCGATCGGCAGCACGCTGTGCACGGCCACGGTCTGGGTGTTCGTGTATTTCAGCAGACCTTCCGGGCCGTGACGTCGGCCCAGCCCGCTGTTTTTCATCCCGCCCATCGGTGCGTCATACGATGCCCATGCCGCGCTGTAGCCTTCGTTGATGTTGACGGTTCCCGCCAAAATTTGGCGTCCGATTCGTCGGGCATGACCCGGTTCGCCCCACACGGATGCGTTGAGTCCGTAGTCGGTGTCGTTGGCCAATGCGATGACTTCGTCCTCGGTGCTGAACGGGTACACGCTGACGAGCGGGCCGAAAGTTTCGGCGCGGGCGCACAGCATGTCCTCGGTGACGCCGGACAGGATGGTCGGTTCGACACAGTACGGGGCGATGTCGGGTCGGTGGCGTCCGCCGGTCACGACGGTGGCTCCGCGGCGGACCGCGTCGTCCACGTGTGTGCGGAACCTGTCGAGTTGTTTCGCCGAAATCAGCGACCCCATCTCGTTGTGCCACCCCAACCCGACGCCCACGGTCAGTAGTTTGGTTTGTCGACGGAATTCGGCGAGGAAGTCGGGCAGTACGGTGTCGTGCACATAGATGCGTTCCATGGACATGCACAGTTGGCCTGCGTTGGCGAACGAGGCGCGCACGGCGCCCGCAGCGGCCTTGCGGATATCGGCGGAGGGCAGCACGATGAGCGGATTTTTTCCGCCCAGTTCGAGTGACACCGGGGTGAGCAGTCGGCCGCACTGTTCGGCGACTTTCATGCCGCTCGCTGTAGAACCCGTAAACATCATGAAGTCGACGGATTCGATGAGGGCGGTTCCGATGTGTTCGACCTCTCCGGTGACGATTCGCACGACGTTGCGGGGAACACCGGCGGCGTACAACAGTTCGACGATCGCGTGGGCGGTCAACGAGGTCTGCAGGTCGGGTTTCACCATCACCGTGTTGCCGGCCAGCAGGGCGGGGATGGTGTCGCCGATGGGCATGGTGATGGGGTAATTCCAGGGCGCGACCACTCCGACGACTCCGCGCGGAAGGTGGTGCACGGTGGTGCGGGTGATGATGGGGAATGCGCCTCGACGTTGTGATGGGGCCAGTGCACGGTGTGCGGTGCGTGCGTAATACCGGGCGACGCCGGCGGCATCGGCGAGCTCTTCGAATGCGGCGTACCGGGTTTTGCCGGTTTCTGCTTGTGCGACGTCGAGGATGCTGTCCTGTTCGCGTAACACCAGGTCGTGGAATCGCAGGGCGATGGCGACCTTGTCACGCAGCGGCACCCGAGCCCATTCGAGTTGGGCCGCACGCAGTTCGGCGGCGACGCGGCGAATGTGGGGGTCGTCCATCAACGCGACCGATCCGATGGTCACGCCGTCGATGGGCGACACCACGTCGGCGCGGGGAAATTGGGGTTCCGTCATCGTTGGCCTCTCCACGGTTTAGCGTAGTGGTGGGAATATGTTCCACCCCGCTGGTTTGTGGGCAGTGAGAGGATACGAATATGAGCACACTCGATTTGACCGTTCAGGGCATGACCTGCAACCACTGCGTGATGACCGTCACCAAGGCGGTTGCCGCCGTTCCCGGTGTCACCCAGATTTCCGTGGACCTCGTTCCCGGTGGCGATTCCGTCGTTCACGTCGATGCCCCCGAGGCCGATTCGGCTTCCGTTTCTGACGCCATTTCCGGGGCCGGTTACACCGTCGTCCGATGACCTCTGTCTCGCTGTCGCTGTCGGGGATGACCTGCGCTACGTGTGCGGGTCGCATCGAGAAGTCGTTGAATTCGGTGCCCGGCGCCCAGGCCACCGTGAATTTTGCGACGGAACGTGCGACGGTGACGATGGAGGGTGTGGTGGATGCCACCCAGCTGGTCGCCGCGGTTGTCTCGGCGGGTTACGGCGCCACGGTGATCGAGGACACGGCCGCGGTCGCATCGTCGGTCGATGAACCGTCGGCCGTCGAGGATCTGCGGGTGCTGCGCAACCGTGTGGTGGTGTCGGCCGTCTTGGGTGTCCCCGTGATCCTGATTTCGATGATTCCGTCGTGGCAGTTCGATGGGTGGCAGTGGGCGTTGTTGAACCTCACCACCCCGATTGCGACGTGGGCGGCATGGCCGTTCCACCGGGCTGCCTGGAACAATGCCCGTCACGGTGCCACCACCATGGACACCCTCGTGTCGCTGGGCGTCGCCGTCGCGTATCTGTCGTCGCTGTTTGCTCTGTTGTTTACCGGTGCGGGTCAGGCGGGTATGCACATGGATATGCCGTTGTTCGGTTCGCCGGGTGACGCGCACACTATTTATTTTGAGTCCGCTGCCGCTGTGACCTTGTTCTTGTTGGCCGGCCGGTACCTCGAGATGATTTCGAAGCGTGACGCTCGTCGCGCCTTGCGAGCTCTCATGGAATTGGGTGCAAAGGATGTGATCCTGCTGATGGGGGACCGCGAGGTCACCGTCCCCATTGCGGCACTGTCCGTGGGTGACCGTTTCGTCGTCTTGCCCGGCTCGATTGTCGCGGCCGACGGTGTGGTCGTGTCGGGAACGAGTTCGGTGGATGCCAGCATGGTGACCGGCGAAAGCGTGCCCGTTGACGTGTCGCCGACCGATCGGGTGATCGGCGGGACGATTGTGGTCGGTGGACGAATCGTGGTCGAGGCCACGGGCGTCGGTGCGGATTCGCAGTTGGCTCGGATGACGCGGATGGTCGAGGACGCCCAGGCGGGTAAAGCCAAGGTGCAGCACCTGGCCGATCGTGTGTCGTCGGTGTTCGTGCCCGCGGTGATCGTGATTTCGGTTGTGGGTTTTGCTCTGTGGTGGTGGGGCAGCGGCGATGTGACCATTGCAGTTCAGGTGGCGGTGGCGACGCTCGTCATCGCCTGCCCGTGTGCTTTGGGGCTGGCGACGCCGATGGCGCTGCTGGTGGGTTCCGGTGTGGGCGCGAAGTGGGGCATTCTGATTCGCGGAACGGATGCGTTGGAGAACACGCGCCGCATCGACACTGTGGTGCTCGACAAGACGGGCACTCTGACCACTGGCCGCCTGTCGGTGACCCGTTTCGTCCCGATTTCAGGGACCGAGGCGCAACTTCTGTCCGCGGCCACCAGTGTGGAACGTGCCAGCGAGCACCCGCTGGCGCAGGCGATTGTGCGCGAGGCAAAGAACCGCGAACTGTCCGCACCTGTGGCGTCGGACACCGTCCCCGTGGTGGCCCAGGGAATCTCGGGCACTGTCGACGGCCTCACCGTCCGTGTGGGAAAACTGCAGTGGCTGTCGGATTCTGGGGTCGACGTGACTTCCGAGGCGCGCACCCGGTTCGACGAACTGGTCGGTGATACCGCGACCGTTGTTGCTGTGTCGTCGGACGCCGTGTTGCTGGGGTTCATCTGTCTCGCGGACACGGTGAAGCCCACGACGGTGCGGGCCATCGAGGAACTGCAGGCCGCCGGTTTGACCCCGATCCTGTTGACGGGCGACAACGCCGCCGTGGCCGACGCGATCGCCCGCGAGGTCGGTATCGCTACCGTGTTTTCGCGGGTCAGTCCGTCGGACAAGCTGCAGGTCATCCGCGAACTTCAGTCCCAGGGGAAAACTGTGGCCATGGTCGGTGATGGGGTCAACGATGCGGCGGCGCTCGCGGCATCGGATCTGGGTATCGCCATGGGGCACGGTACCGATGTGGCGCGCGAGGCCAGCGATATCACCGTGGTGTCGGGGGATCTGCGGTTGGTGGCGGCCGCGATTCGGTTGTCGCGG
>JBEEON010000010.1:0-3264 GCA_041191625.1 Actinomycetota bacterium
GTTACATCCATGTCCACTCCTATGCCCTCGCGGCTTCCATCGCCGCCATACCCTGGTGGTACGTCAAACATCCTCCATCGAGATTAGCAACCTCGATGCCGTGTGCGTGCAGGATGGCGGCAGCGGTGTGCCCGCGCTGCCCCACACGACAGTGCACGATTACCTTGTGGCCGTCGAGTTCGTGGGCACGATCACGCAGGGATTCGAGGTTCATGAGTATCGAATCCTCGATGGCGCGGGTTTCGTGCTCGTCTTCTGTGCGAACGTCGACGAGCACCCAGCCTTCCGCAATGCGGTCGGCGACCTCGTGCCATTGCACCGACTTTTCGCCGTCGGCGCGGTTCTCGTTGACGTAACCGAGCATGTTTACGGGGTCCTTTGCACTGGCAAATTGCGGCGCATAGGACAGTTCGAGGTCGGCAAGGTCGGTGGCGGTCAGCCCTCCTGCCATCGCGGTGGCGATCACGTCGATGCGCTTGTCGACACCTTCTTCGCCCACACCCTGGGCTCCCAGGATGGCATCGGTTTCCGGATCGACCATCAGCTTCAGGGTCATCTGGCGAGCACCGGGGTAATAGGTCGCGTGGTCGAACGGGTGCGTGTGGATCACGCGCACGGCGCGACCGGCACGGCGCAGCGCGGTTTCGCTGTGACCGGTCATCGCAGCGGTGAGCCCGAACAGTCCGATCACGGCGGTGCCGACAGCTTTGGTGACGTCGATGCGGCGACCCGCGATGGCGTCGGCTGCGAGGCGACCGTGGCGGTTTGCCAGACCAGCGAGCGGGACCATTGCGAGCCCGTTGTCGGTGGCCTTTGCGACGGCATCACCGACGGCCCAAATGTGGGGGTCCGAGGTGCGCAGCTGGTCGTCGACGATGATGGCTCCGTTCGGCAGCGTATCGAGCTCTGCGGCGAGTGCCGAGTCGGGGCGGACCCCGATGGCCGAGATCACGAGGTCGGCCTCGAGCACCGTTCCGTCGTTCAGTGTGACGTGGGTGTCGGTGACCTCGGTGGCCTGTCGGTTGAGCCGCACGGCGATTCCGTGTGCCGTCATTCGAGCCTGCAGCAGCCACGCGAATTCGGGGTCGAGGGGTGTGAAGATTTGGGGACCGGACTGGACGACGGTGACGTCGATTCCGCGGTGGCGCAGGTTTTCGGCGACCTCGAGACCGATGAAGCCGGCACCGAGCACGACGGCTTTCGATGCACCGTCGAGTCGCGTGATGATGGCGTCCATGTCAGAGAGGTCTCGCAGGGTCAGCGTTTTTTCGGCACCCGGAATGTCGGGGCGTGCGGCGGCACCACCAGGGCTGAGGACGAGGGCGTCATAGGTGATGTGGGTTTCCTCGCCGGTGCTGAGGTCGCGGGTGGTGATCACTCGGTTGGCGCGATCGATGGCGGTGGCTTCGGTGAGCACTCGCACGTCGATGCGGAATCGGCGCCCAAGCGTGACCGGGGTCTGCAGTTCCAGTGCTCCACGCTTCGGGATGATTCCACCGATGTGGTACGGAAGGCCGCAGTTGGCGAAGGATACGTCGGCTCCACGTTCAATCACGATGATGGTGGCGAACTCATCCAGTCGACGCAGTCGGGTTGCTGCGGACATTCCGCCGGCGACGCCGCCAACGATGACGAAAGTTTTGTGATTTCCCACGGGTGCTCCTTTTGCTGGACTCTCCCTGAATAATACCCCCAGGGGTATCCGTATTCCCGCAATACCCACGAAATATTCGACACGCAATAATAAGAACATGAACCCGACCACACTGGCCGCCGCCCTCAGCGACACCGCAAGCGTGACGCTCAGCGAAATCGGCCTCACCCTGCTGGTCCTCGGCCTGTTCGCCTTCCTCGCGGTGCGCATGCGAATCTCGGTCGTCCCGTTCTATCTCGCCGTTGGGGTCGCGCTCGGTGACGGCGGCATCGCCCCCATGAACTTCAGTGAGGAATTCCTCAACACCGGCGCACAACTCGGCGCAATCCTGTTGCTGCTCATGCTGGGCCTCGAACACTCCGGCCCGAACCTCGTCGGCGCGTTCATGGAACGCAAAAGCATCGGCGCCATCGACTTTGCGCTCAACGCTGTACCCGGCGCCATCATCGGACTCCTTCTGGGCTGGGGCTTTGTCGGCGCCGTCGTACTCGGCGGCATCACCTACGTCAGCTCGTCAGGCATCTCGTCCCAGATGATGAAAGAAACGGGTTGGCAGCGATCCGAACTGTCGCGCCGCGTCACCACCGTGCTCATCGTCGAAGACCTCACGCTGGCCCCCTACTTGCCGCTCGTGTCCAGCCTCATCGCGGGGCTGGGCGCACTGACCGGTTCCCTTTCCGTCGGGTTGGCGCTGGGTATGACCGGTGTCGCACTGCTGCTGTCATTCCGCGGCGCGGGTGCTCTGAGCCGAATCATCAACACCCAGGCCCAAGGCGCGCTGCTGCTGTCCGTATTCGGCGCCGCGCTGGTGGCCGGAGGTTTCGCCGAATCGGTGGGGTTCTCCAGCGCAATCGCCGCGTTCCTCGTGGGACTCGTGCTGACCGGCGAGGTCGCGACTGCGGTCCGTGCTCGCCTCTCGCCGGTGCGCGACTTGTTTGCCGCCATCTTTTTCGTCTTCTTTGGGCTCAGCGTCGACCCCATGGACATGGTCGCCGCACTGCCGTTGGGCCTGCTGCTCGCCGCCCTGGGTATCGCGGGAAAGTTGCTCGTCGGGCGCAACATCGCCGGCAACATGTCGGACAGCCGCGCGTGGATTCGTGCCGGCGCGTTCCTCACGCCTCGTGGCGAATTCTCGATCCTCATCGCTGGCCTCGCCGCCGACACTCTTTTTGGCGGCCAGCTGCAGGCCCTGACCGTCACCTACGTGTTCATCACCGCGCTCGCCGCTTCGGTGATCCTGCGGGTGTTCCGCAGCGACCTCGACAAGCCGGTTTCTAGGCGAGGTGCGCGAACGTCGCCTCAGTGACGTCGCCGACAGCCGACACCGTGTACGACTGCTCGGCAAGCTCGGCGGCGACCGCTCGAACTGTGTCCGGGGTGACAAGGTTCAACAGTCGTTCCGTCTCGTCCAGGTCACGATAGACGCCCATGAATTCGGCGCGGCCCAGACGGTTCATGCGCGAATCCGTCGATTCGAGCGCCAACGTGGAACCGCCCAAAATTTGTCCACGAGCGCGACGCAATTCCACCTCGGTGATGCCGTCCGCGGCGATCTGCTCCAAGCCATCCCGCATCAACTGGGTCACCTCGGCCACAGCCTTGGGGGCGCA
>JBEEON010000011.1:0-6604 GCA_041191625.1 Actinomycetota bacterium
TTCAGCGTCGACCACCGACATGAAACGAAAGGACCGCCATGAGCACCGCTTTCGAGGGCCTATCCCCCAAGCAGGAACAGATCATGCGCTTCATAATTGAGTCGGTTGCCACCAACGGCTACCCGCCCTCGATGCGCGAAATCGGGGCCGAGGTTGAACTGTCCGCGACCAGCTCGGTGAGCCACCAGTTGAACCAACTGGAAAAGCGCGGCCTCATTCGCCGCGGCGACAATATGAACCGAGCTATCGAAGTCCTCGTCGACATCCCCACCGATAACGTGGCCGATATCGCTCGGATCCGGGAAACAGATGTGGTCTCGGTCCCCCTGGTGGGTCGTATCGCAGCGGGTGGCCCCATCACCGCAGAACAAAACATCGAGGACACCTTCGCGTTGCCCCGTCAGATTGCGGGCAAAACAGCGAGCGACCTCTTCATGCTCGAAGTTCACGGCGATTCCATGATTGATGCCGCAATTTGTGACGGCGACTGGGTGGTCGTCCGTCAACAAAACACCGCCGCGAACGGTGAAATCGTTGCCGCCCTGCTGGACGGTGAAGCAACGGTCAAGGTATTCAAACAAAAAGACGGCCAGACCTGGCTGCTGCCCCGTAACTCGTCCTATGACCCAATCGACGGAACCCACGCCCAAATACAGGGCAAGGTCATTTCCGTCATCCGCAAAATCGACTAAACCCACTCAGGTCGTCACATCAGGCTGCAGGTCCCAGCGTCGGACTACGCCTCGATGAATCGTTCCATCTTTGCCGCCAGCTCGGGCTTTACCCGGACGTGGATTCGAGTACCCGACTCGATGTAGTCGGTATCCAACACCTGTGCCTGATCGTGCAGTTGGCTGACCAGCTCGCCGTGGTCGTACGGAATCACCAGGGTGAGTTCCACATCGGGCTGCGGAATCATCGACGCGATCTTGTCGTCGAGCTCGGGAATTCCCTCGCCCGTGTATGCCGACACAAACAGTGCGTGAGGTTCGAGGCCGCGCAGCACAATTCGCTGGTCGTCACTGATCAGGTCGCCCTTGTTGAACACCACGATCTCGGGGATGTGTCGTGCATCAACCTCACCCAGTACATCCCGGACCGTCTGAATTTGCGCAGCAGGGTCAGGGTGTGACGCGTCGACAACGTGAACAACGACGTCGCTCATCGTGACTTCTTCAAACGTTGAACGGAACGCCTCGACCAGCTGGTGCGGAAGGTTACGGACAAACCCGACCGTATCCGCCAAAGTGTAGGGGCGACCATCCGGCGTGACCGTCTTGCGCACCGTGGGGTCCAGGGTCGCAAACAGTGCGTTCTCGACCAAAACACCCGCATGCGTGATGCGGTTCAACAACGACGACTTGCCCGCGTTCGTGTAGCCGGCGATGGCCACAGAGGGAATGCCGGTCCGTTCACGGTTTGCGCGCTTCGTCGCACGAGCCGGGGCGAAACCCTTGATCTGTGTGCGCAGTTTCGCCATCTTGGTGCGGATACGACGGCGATCCAGTTCGATTTTCGTTTCACCGGGTCCACGCGAACCCATACCCGCGCCCTGGCCACCAACCTGACCACCGGCCTGACGGGACATCGACTCACCCCAACCACGCAGACGGGGAAGCAGGTACTCCAGCTGCGCAAGCTCGACCTGGGCTTTACCCTCGCGAGACTTTGCGTGCTGACTAAAAATGTCGAGAATCACCGCGGTCCGGTCGATGACCTTCACCTTCACCGCATCCTCCAAGGCGCGGCGCTGGCTGGGCGCCAACTCGGCGTCAGCCACAACGGTGTCGGCCCCGAGTTCTTTCACGATCGCCGCAAGCTCTTCGGTCTTGCCGCGCCCAAGGAACGTCGCCGGGTCGGGGTATGGGCGCTTCTGCAGGATTCCATCGAGAACCGTCGCACCCGCGGTCTCGCACAGTGCGGCCAGCTCGTGCATGGAGTTTTCCGCGTCGGCCTGCTGGCCTCCCTGATGCACACCCACCAATACAACATTTTCGAGTCGCAGTTCGCGGTACTCAACCTCGGTGACGTCCTCGAGTTCGGTGCGCAAACCCGCAACGCGCTTCAACGAAGAGCGCGCCTCGAGATCGAAATCACCGGTTGTGTTACCCGCAAAACCCGCATTGCCGGCTTCGGCGTCGGTGTTGAGAGCCTGTGCGTTGCGACCAAAAACGGTGACGCGCGAACCGCGTTCTTCGGCGCCACTGGCGCGCTCAAGAACCCGGTCGACGGCCGAGTTTTCGGCCGTGGTGTCGTCGTCAGTCATCACTACAGGGTACTGGCCAATTGTGTGTGTCATTGCCGCCTTAGGTGCACAGCGGGCCAAAAAATTCCGGGTTTTATGTCGGTGGTCGCCGGTATCCTCAGCAGCCAACACGAAATTGGGGAGGGGCACACATGGCAGATATCGAGGAACAGTATTTCGAAGACCACGTTCAACACTTCATGCGAGCACAGACCGGCAGTGAGGACATGGTGACCGATTGGATCATCGTGTGCGCGACCGTCGACCCGGTGACTGGCGAACCCAGCGGTTTTAGCTATTCGGCCAACGCGGCATCCGCGGACTACGTCCGCCTGGGGCTGTTGGAGTCGGCGGTGGGTGACATCAAAAATCTTGCCCTCATCCATGCGATGAACCAATCTCGTCGCAAGCGGCCTCGTTCCGACGAGGGGTGATTCTGTGCAAACTCTGGGCAAACACTCATGACAACACCGATTCGTAATGTCACACTGGAGTCATGAACATCAGCAACCAATTCGCAACCCGGTTCCTTGCCATCACCGTGGCTGCAGGACTGGCCCTCAGCCTGTCGGCGTGCACCATAAACATTGGGACTGGCTATCCGAACAACGACGGAAGCGCCCATATGGGCGGTGACGGCATGTCGAACGGCTCCGATTCGTCGGAGTTCAGTTCGATGGACATCATGTTTGCCCAGATGATGATTCCCCACCACCAACAGGCCGTTGACATGGCAACCCTTGTGCTCGAAACGAGCACAAACAGCGAGCTTCGAGCTTTGGCTCAACAAATCAAGGACGCGCAGTCCCCCGAGATCGAACAGATGCAGGGCTGGCTGGCCGCCGCTGGTGCGAGCGAGGACATGGGTCACGACATGGGCATGGACGGAATGCTGTCCGATATCGAGATGGCGGAGCTCGCAGCTGCAACAGGAACCGCCCGCGACAAGCTTTTCTTGTCCGGCATGATCGCCCACCACGAGGGCGCGCTGCAGATGACGCACATGATAGAAAATTCCGCCAACGCAGAAGCGGCCGCACTGGCCGAAGCCATCATCACAGGGCAAACTGCCGAAATCGCGGTGATGCAGCAAATGCTTACTGAATTGTCCTAATCCGACCGAGTGACAACCGGCGACTGCCGGGATATTCGATCTACAGTTTGGGAATCAGTGGGCCGCGGTGCAGTTTGTGCTGAGCTGCCTGAGCAACGGGACGAACCACGACCTGGTCAAGGTTGACGTGTCCGGGCAACTCCAAGGCGCCAACAATGACCTCGGCGACATCCTCGGCGGTCAGCGGCTGCTCGACGCCCTCGTACAACGCATCGTATTTCGAACGGTCGCCGTCAAATCGCCGCATCGCGAACTCTTCTGTTTTCACCTGACCCGGCGCAACGTCGATGACTCGAATCGGCTCTCCCGCCAACTCGAGGCGAAGTACACCCATCAACGCACGCACACCGAACTTGGCCACGTTGTAACCGCCGCCGGTCTCGTAGGGGATGAAGCCAGCGGTCGAGGTAACCGTCAGAATGTCGGCAAAACCGTGCATGGCAGCAGATTCGCGCAGCAATCCAATCGTTTTCGCCACAATTCGCTGCACGCCGATTACGTTGAGTTCAAACATGGTGCGCCACGAATCGGGATCAGCGTCAAGCACGGATGACGCATCGGTGGCACCGCCCGCAATATTCAGCACTGCGTCAACACCGCCGGTGGCGCGCAGATGTTCCGCAATCCAATCGGTGTCATCCTCCTGGGTGACATCTATGGTGTGCACCTCGATTCCGGTCTCCAACGCGAGCGCGGCGAGCTGTTCACTGCGTCGGGCGATACCGACCACCCGATATCCGCGGGTGGCAAGCAGCCGCGCGGTTGCGGCACCAATGCCACTGGAAGCTCCGGTTACCAACACACGCCGAGATTCAGTCATAGGGCCAGATTAGTCGTTCCGCGTGACACCCGCATTGGGGTTTACTCTGGAGGTATGCGCATTTCTTCCCTGATCCGAGGCGCCGCAATTGCCGGCGTCGTTGCACTCACACTCACTGGCTGCAGTCTTGCGACGCCTGCCGCACCCGGCGATAAGGAAGCCTGTGAGGTGTACGCCGTGGCGCAAAGCGCTTTCCTGCAGACCTCGGCTGCGGTCGCCAAAATTGCCGAAGACCCCGCCAACGTGACCGAAGAAGTCATCGCAGAGTTCGAGAGCAAGAAGCAGGCGCTGCTCGACGCATACGACACCGCTCTGGCCACGGTGGAAAGTTCCGACCTCAAGGCTGCACTGGAGAGCGCGAAGACCTTGGACACTGAGTTGTACAACAATATGGCGAGCGCAACAGACGCCCAGATTCAGGAATCGATGGCGGCAGCTGCAGCCCTCGTGACCAATTGCACGGTATCGGGTATTGATATCCAAAAGCTCATCAACGGCTAGCCGTGAACCACTATTTTTCCCCCGGCGAGGGTGACTGGACTTCTCGTGAAATCACCGTTCAACTGGGAGGCAGACAGTTGACCGTTGAAACGGCTGCAGGCATGTTCAGCCCCGAGCATGTCGACACGGGAACCAAAGTGTTGCTGGCCAACACCCCGGAACTTCCCGAGACCGGAAATGTGCTGGATATCGGCTGCGGCTGGGGTGCAATCACTCTCGACATGGCGTTGACAGCGCCGGGCGCAAACGTCTGGGGCGTTGATGTCAACGAACGCGCACTGGAACTCGCCGCACGAAACGCGGCCCGGGCTGGGGTGAACAACATCACTATCAGCACACCCGACAGTGTTCCCGCAGATATCCGCTTTGACGCGATCTGGTCAAATCCCCCAATCCGTGTCGGCAAGGCTGAACTGCACAAAATTCTGGAAACGTGGTTACCTCGCCTGGTCGTCGGGGGCGAAGCGTGGCTCGTCGTTGCGAAACAGTTGGGCGGGGACACCCTGCAGAAATGGATCGCGGAACGCTGGCCCGAATCCCACATCGAACGTGTGGAAACCGACAAAGGATTCCGCGTCCTGCGCTTTACCTACGCAGGATAGGCGCCGACACTGTGGTTTGTTACACGGCGATTGTGCCGGTGTACACCAATTCAGCGGGCCCACTCAGAGCGATGTGCTCACCGTCTTCAGTGGGGAACATGTGTACGCCCACGGTGCCACCAGGAATTTCGACACGCCAGTTGTGGGGCGCACCCTGACCAGCCCAGTGCCGGCTCGCCAGCGCAGCTGCGCAGGCCCCAGTGCCACACGACAGGGTTTCGCCCACACCGCGTTCGTGAACTCGCATGCTGATACGACCAATGCCGTCATCGACGAGAGGCTCAGCGGGCACCACAAACTCAACATTTGCACCATCGGGTGCCGCAGGGTTCAGAACGGGCGCAGCCGAGAGGTCCAGTTCATCCAACTCGCCGCGGGACGCCAGGATGACGACCGCGTGAGGGTTGCCCGTGTTGATTCCCAAAGATTCACGTTCACCCGACATACCGCGGGCCGATACGACGGAGTGTGCGGGTGCCGTGACACCATCGCCCAGCCGCCAGCGACCCAGGTCGGCACGGAAGTTTCCGCCGCCGGCAACCTGAACGTCCTTGACACCATCCCGGGTCGCAATCGCAATGCGATCGCCCTTGCCCAAGGAGACATGGCCGGCCTCGATCAGATACGCCACATAGACGCGGATTCCGTTTCCGCACATTTCCGATGTCGAACCGTCCGAATTTCGGTAATCCATAAACCATTCGGCATCGGGCTCGTCGCGCAGGATGCCGGCAAATTCGGGAACATTCTCGGTTCGCACCGCACGAATCACGCCATCGGCACCAACACCGAAATGACGGTCGGCGAGGAATGCGTACTGTCGCGGCGCCAAATCAATCAGCCCCTCGGGGTCGCTAAACAGCACAAAGTCGTTGCCGGTGCCGTGCCCCTTGGTGAAGTTGATGATCCGCGTCATAAAAACAGCCTACGCCGAGCCACTGGCTGCGTCGAAAAGTTCCACTACTGCAGCTGCCCGGCCGGGAGCGTCCATCCACGTAATCGTGGAGTTTCGGGAAAACCATGACACCTGGCGTCGAGCGAAACGGCGCGTCAACGCCGAAGTCTCGGCGACCGCCTCGGATTCTGTCATCGTGCCGTGAATTACTGCGAGGGCCTGGCTGTAGCCGATTGCCCGCGACGCCGTCACACCACGTTCAATCCCCGCAGGAATTAGCGCGCGAACTTCGGCGACCAAGCCGTTGTCAAACATCGCCGCCGCCCGAGCGTCGAGCCGTGCGATGAGTTCCTCGCGCGGTGCCCGCAAACCCACGACCACGGACGGACGCCACGGTCGATTTTGGGCGTCCAGGCCCGCGCCAAAC
>JBEEON010000012.1:0-5264 GCA_041191625.1 Actinomycetota bacterium
TCACCGTCATCGTCAACATCGAAGCCGTCAGCGAAGAGCTCGACAAAATCGACCAACTCGAACGCGACTTCGCCGCCCGACCCGAAGTCCAACAGTGCTACTACGTCACCGGCGAATGGGATTTCGTGCTCGTCATCGTCGTCGCCGACATGACCGAATACGACCGGCTGACCCGCGAGCTGTTCTTCCCCCAAGCCAACGTCAAACGATTCAAAAGCCTCGTCGTCATGCGTCGCACCAAGGCGACGCTCAACGTGTCCCTGTAAACCGCGGTCCGGCTACCCCCGCAGAACCTTCTCCATGGCCCGGCCCTTTGCCAATTCGTCGACGAGTTTGTCCATGTACCGGATTTTCTGCATCAGGGGGTCTTCGATGTTTTCGATGCGCACACCGCAAATCACGCCGGTGATCAGCGGAGCATTGGGGTGGATGGTGGCGCGGTCAAAGAATTCACGAAAAGTGACCTGGTCGCGCACCAAACCGTGCAATTCTTCGGTGCTGAAACCGGTCAGCCAACAGATGACCCGATCAAGTTCCTCGGTGGTGCGGCCCTTGCGCTCGACCTTGGTGACATAGAGCGGGTACACCGTGGCGAACGGCATCGAATAGATGCGGTGCGTCATCGCAGGTTCGGCAACTGCGGCAACGCGGTCGTGGGGTTTTCGCCTTCGTCGTACATGGTTTCCGGCATGCCGATGATCAGGTGGTCGGGGTCGCCGACGAGCAGAACGTTTTTGCCCGGGTAGTTGAACTGGCGCAGCACCCAACGCATCGCTTCGATGCGGGCGCGTTTCTTGTCGTTTGACTTCACCACGGTCCACGGGGCGTGGCTCGAGTCGGTGTTCTGGAACATCGCCTCTTTCGCCTCGGTGTACTGCTGCCACTTGTCGCGGCTGGCGAGGTCGGTGGGGGACAGCTTCCAGCGCTTCACCGGGTCGTCGCGGCGTTCCTCGAATCGGCGGCGCTGCTCGGCTTCACCGACCGAGAACCAGAACTTGATCAGGTGGATTCCCGACTGCACCAGCATTTGTTCGAACTGGGGTGTGGTGCGCATGAATTCCCAGTATTCGTCGTTCGTGCAATACCCCATGACGCGTTCCACACCGGCACGGTTGTACCAGGAGCGGTCCATCAGCACGATTTCGCCGGCAGCGGGAAGGTGCTGGGTGTAACGCTGGAAATACCATTGCGAGCGTTCACGCTCCGTGGGTTTCTCGAGCGCCATGACTCGGGCACCACGCGGGTTCAGGTGCTCCATGAACCGTTTGATGGTGCCACCCTTGCCGGCGGCGTCGCGGCCCTCAAAGATGATGACGATTTTGGCGCCCGATTCGCGCACCCACGACTGCAGTTTCAACAGTTCGACCTGCAACAGGTGCTTTGCGCGTTCGTATTCGCCGCGCGTCATCTTTGTCGAATACGGATAGTTGTGGCGCCATGCCGCATCCGCCGGGTCAATATCGGGTGCGTCCTCGTCCAAAAGTTCCGCCAGCACCTCGTCGCTGACCGACGCCAACGCCGCGTCGTCGATGCCGGACAAGTCGGTGGGGTCGTGTTCGGCCGGAGGGGTGGTGGTCATCTGCCCAGAATACGCTCATCAGGTAAACATTGGCCGAAATCGGGGTGTGTGCTGGCGGTGTCGCGGGGGTGGAAGTTCGGTAAAGTTGCGGGCATGGCGAAGCTATATTTCCGTTACGGTGCAATGAATTCGGGCAAGAGCACGGCGCTGCTGCAAGCCGCCTACAACTATGAGGAACGCCACCAGCGTGTGCTGATCGCGAAGCCCCGCGTCGACACCAAAGGCAACGCCTCGATTGTGTCGCGACTGGGTGTGGAACGTCCCGTCGATTTCGTGATCGGCCCGTCCGACGATGTGCGCACCTTGTTTGATTCGTACCGTGCAAAGGTGCAGCGCGAGACGGGCACCGATGTCGCATGTCTGATGATCGACGAAGCCCAGTTCCTCACCATCAACCAGGTCGACGACCTGCTGCGCATCGCAATTTTGGACGGCATCCCCGTTCTCGCCTATGGCATCCGCACCGACTTCCAGACGATCGCGTTCCCCGGTTCGCGCCGCCTTCTGGAAGTCGCACACAACCTCGAAGAGTTGAAGACGATTTGCCGTTGCGGCCGCAAAGCGATGTTCAACGCACGCAAGGCGAACGACAAGTTCATTTTTGACGGCGACCAGGTCGCAATCGACGGCGTCGACGTCACCTATGAATCGCTCTGCGGCACCTGCTATTTGACCGAATCCGGCGGAATGTTGGCCTACGGCTTCAACGCCCCCAGCGCATTCCAGTACACGCCCGACACGGACCCCGACTTCTCGTAGCTGTGGAGTAATTCTGCGCGCCAGCCGCCGAATCGAGGATGCTGGTGGGGTGGCGCGATGGGATGTTCAGGTATGGGGCGACGACTTTGACAAGTTTGTTCGTCGTTTAGATTCCCACGCCGTCGTGGTTCTCAAGGCTGCAATCGATTACGTTCTCGCTGAACAGGGGATCGATATTTGTCGCAGCAGCTGGGGTAAACCCTTGGGTGGGGGGCTATACGAATTTCGGGTCAGAAGAGCCCCGTCGAAAGCGGGTGAAACGAGCCCAGCGAGTCCGGTGTTGCTGCGGCTCTTTTGCGCGTTCGTTGGAAATAGGGTGGTGATTCTTTTGGGTGGGTATGACAAGGGGCGGGAGCCTTCGAAGAGCAAGCAGCAGAAAGAGATTAATCGTGCTCGAAAATTGTTATCCGAGTACAGGTCGCGCGACCTTGCCTAATATGTATTTAAATGCATAATTGAAACATGTCTAAGCAACCACGTTCGCTCACTCCCGTTGGGGATGTATTCGAGGAAAAGGCCAGACAGTGGCAGGAGACTGAGTGGGCTGAATACCGCAAAGTCGGTGTAGAGCTTTCGCGGGCCTTTGTCGCTGATTTCAATGAACATCGCATTGTCGGCTCTATCTTGAAAGAAGCGCGAACATCTCGGGCGCTCACCCAGGCCCAGTTAGCAGAGGCAACGGGAATTCAGCAGGGTGTGATTAGTCGAATCGAACAGGGCGAAGCAAATCCCAGCCTTCGTACCGTATTCAAAATATTGGACGCTACGGGGCGCACATTGGCGCTCGCGCCAGCCGTTGCCGACTAGTCGGTCGGGGTCGCGAGCAGCTGGTGTTCGGCCAGTTCGCGGTACAGGTCCACGCTGCCCAGCAGCTGTTCGTGTGTGCCGGAACCCAGCACGCGACCGCCTTGCAGCACGACGATGCTGTCACTGTCGATGACGGTGGCGAGCCTGTGCGCGATGACGATCAGGGTGCGGTTTTCGGCGACCTTGTCGATTGCGGCTTTCATCAGCTGTTCGTTCATGCCGTCAAGGCTGGATGTGGATTCGTCCAACAACAGGATCGGAGGCGCAGCCAACAGTGCCCGGGCGATAGCCAGTCGCTGGCGTTCGCCGCCGCTGAGCAGCACACCGCCTTCGCCGACGGCAGCGGATAGGCCGTCCTCGGAGCGTTCCACGATGCCCGACAGGTTGACGTCGGCCAGTACCTGCAGGCAGTCCTCGTCGGTGGCGTCGGGCCGACCCAACACCAGGTTGTCGCGGATGCTGCCCGCCAGCACGGGGGCGTCCTGTTCCACATATCCGATGTGCGAGCGCAGTTCGGCGCGGTCCAGTTCGCGAATGTCGGTGCCGCCCACACGGATGGTGCCCGACGTGACGTCATAGAAGCGTTCGATCAGCGCCAGCATGGTGGATTTGCCGGAACCACTGGGGCCCACGAGCGCCACACGGGAACCGGTCGGCACGGTCAGGCTGACGTCGTGCAGGATCGTGTTGTCGTCGGAATATCCAAAGCTGACGGAATCAAATTCGACGGCGACAGGCCCCAGGTCGCTGGCGCGCGCCTCGTCCCGGTTTCCCAGGTTCTGTGCGGCACTGTCGTCGGCGTTTTCGGCGGGCAGGTCGATGATTTCCCGAATTCGGGCCAAGGCGCCCAGCGCCTGCGACACCGACGTGAACGCGCCGATGGCTTGACCCAACGGCATGATCATCATGAACAGGAACAGGATGAACGACACCAGTTGGGCGACCTCGATTGCGCCGCTGGCGACGCGGAAACCGCCGACTCCGAGCACCACGAGGAAGGAGACCTGCATGGCGATGGAGGAGATGGGCACCACGAGTGCCGAGATGCGGGCCACGTCGAGGCCTGCGCGCCACGCGCCGCGAGCGTCGGCGTCAATCACGTCGGCTTCACGTTCGGTGGCGTTTGCGGCACGCACGGTGCGCACCGCGCTGATGGCGCGTTCCACCGATGCGGTCAGTGCGCCCACGCGGTCCTGGGCAATGCGCGAATAGGTGCGGATGCGCCTCGACATCACAATGACGATGATGATCGACACGATTACCACCGAGAAGGTGAGTCCAAACAGCAGTGCGTCGATGATGAGCATCGCCACGATGGCGCCGACGAATGTCACAACACCGCCGACGGCCTCGACGAGACCCTGGGTCAGCACGGCACGCAGCATGGTGGTGTCGGCGCCGACACGGGACACCAGGTCGCCGGTGCGTCGGGCATCGAATTCGCTGATGGGCAGGTTGAGCAGTCGCGACACGAGGTGGCGGCGGGCCGACAGAACCACGCTTTCACCGGTGCGTTGCAACAGGTAGTGACGGAAGCTGGTCAGCAGCGCCCCGCCGACGACCAACCCGATCAGGGCGGGAACCAGCCAGCCCAGCTCGGTACCCGCCTGGACGGCGTTGATGACCTGCGAGACCAGCAGAGGCTGAGCCAACGATGCTCCGGCGCCGATCACGCTGAGCACAATGACGACAGAGAGGATCCCGCGGTGTTCGCGCAGATAGGGGAGCAGGTCCGAAAATTTCGCTTTCGGGCCGTCGTATCGCACCTGTGAACGGCCGAACGGGCCGCGGTGGCGGGGGCTCGACACGGTTAGTTGCCAGCCTCGGTGTCGGCCAGACCGCGCAGCAGCACGGCCATGGCGATTGCGGCGGTGGCGGCCTCGGCGCCCTTGTCTTCGTGCGAACCGGGCAGGCCAGCGCGGTCGATGCCCTGCTGTTCGTCGTCCAGCGTCAGCACGCCAAAGCCGACGGGCTTGCCGTAATCCAAGGCCACACGGGTCAAACCGTCGGTGGCCGCGTTGGCCACGAAATCAAAGTGGGGGGTGCCGCCACGGATGATGACACCCAGCGTGACGACGGCGTCCGCACCGGATTCGAGCACGGCGCTCGCCGCCAACGG
>JBEEON010000013.1:0-16242 GCA_041191625.1 Actinomycetota bacterium
CGTCCTTCAAAGTTGCGGTTCGACGTCGAGGCGGAACGCTGACCGGGCTTCAGCTGGTCGGGGTTCATGCCCAGACACATCGAGCAGCCGGCGAAACGCCATTCGCCACCGAACTCTTCGACGATCTTGTCGATGCCTTCGGCTTCCGCCTCGATGCGGACACGAGCGGAACCGGGTACGACGAGCAGTTCGACGCCGGGAGCCAGCTTCTTGCCCTTGATGATCGACGCAAAGGTGCGCAGGTCCTCGATGCGCGAGTTCGTGCACGAACCCATAAAGACGACGTCGACGGGGATGTCCTTCATCGGGGTTCCCGCGGTGAGTCCCATGTATTCCAAGGCGCGCTCGGCGTTTGCACGGTCGTTGGGATCGGCGATGTCGGCGGGGTTGGGCACGGTGTCGCTGAGCGAAACACCCTGACCGGGGTTTGTGCCCCAGGTGACGAAGGGTTCGAGGGTGTCGGCGTCGATGAAGACCTCGGCATCAAACGTGGCGCCTTCGTCGGTGGTCAGAGTGCGCCAGTACGCAACGGCGGCATCCCAGTCGTCGCCCTGTGGTGCGTGGGGGCGACCCTTCAGGTACGCGAAGGTGGTGTCATCGGGGGCAACCATGCCGGCGCGGGCGCCCGCCTCGATGCTCATGTTGCAGATTGTCATACGGCCGTCCATGGACAGCGCACGGATGGCGCTTCCACGGTATTCCAGCACATAGCCCTGGCCGCCGCCGGTGCCGATTTTGGCGATCACGGCGAGGATGATGTCCTTGGCGGAAACACCGGGGCGCAGTGTGCCCTCGACGTTGATGGCCATGGTCTTGAACGGCTTCAAGGGCAGGGTCTGGGTGGCCAAAACGTGTTCGACCTCGGAGGTGCCGATTCCGAACGCCATCGCGCCAAAGGCGCCGTGGGTCGACGTGTGGCTGTCGCCGCAGACCACGGTGATTCCCGGCTGGGTGAGGCCCAGCTGCGGGCCGACAACGTGCACGATGCCCTGATCGATGTCACCGAGCGAGTGCAAACGAATACCGAATTCGGCGGCGTTGCGACGCAGGGTCTCGATCTGGGTGCGCGACGTGGGGTCGGCGATCTGTGCGGTGATGTTCAGAGTGGGGGTGTTGTGGTCCTCCGTCGCGATCGTCAGATCGGGTCGGCGGACGGGTCGGCCGGCAAGGCGCAGGCCGTCGAAAGCTTGGGGGCTGGTGACCTCGTGAACGAGGTGAAGGTCGATGTAGACCAGGTCGGGTTCGCCGTTTTCACCCGTGACTACACGGTGGGCATCCCACACTTTCTGCGCCAGGGTACGAGGGGCTGATGAGTCCATGAATTGAGCCCTTTCCATTCGTTACAGACTACCACTGAGGCCACTGTGAGCCGCCGTCGATACGGGACCCCTACGCGCGGCCGCGCCGATTATTCCGACGTGGTTGCAGTGCGTCGGATGCGCAGCAGGCTGAGCGCCACCGCGGTGACCAGCGAAACCGCGATCACGATGAGCGACCAGGAGGTTTCGATCTCGGGCACCCAATCCACATGCTGGCCGTTGTTGATAAAGGGAACCTCGTTGGTGTGCAACGCGTGGAAGACCAACTTCACTCCGATGAACGCCAAGATGACGGCCACACCGTGGGCCAGGTAGTACAGCTTGTCGACCATCGCACCGAGCAGGAAGTACAGCTGGCGCAGTCCCATCAGCGCGAAAACGTTGGCGGTGAAGACGAGGAACGGGCTGGTCGTGATGCCGAAAATTGCGGGAATTGAATCGATCGCAAACAGCAGGTCGGTGACACCCAGGGACAGGAACACCAAGAACACCGGGGTGAACATGGTGTGGCCGTTCACACGGGTGCGCCACTTGGTTCCATCCCATTCGGGGCTGACCTTCAGGGATTGCTGCAGCCGGCGGATCAGCGGGTGATCATGGCCTTCGTCGTCATCGTGTCCGCCGACGGACCGAATCTGTTGCAGCGCGACCCAGAACAGGAAGCCGCCGAAAATGTAGAACAGCCACGTGAAATTCTCGACAAGGCTCGCGCCGACGATGATGAAGGCCGCACGGAGAATCAGCGCCACGATGATTCCCAGCATGAGCATTTCCTGCTGGTACTGCTTGGGAACCTGGAACTTGGCCATGATCAGAAGGAACACAAAGAGGTTGTCCACCGAGAGGCTGTACTCGGTCAGCCAGCCCGCGAGGAACTGGATCGAGTGTTCGGCGCCCGAAACACCGGCAGGGTCATTGGCGTTACCGACGACAAAAATGAGGCCCGCGAAAATAAGCGCGAGGGTCACATAGAAGGCAACCCACAACGAGGTTTCACGGGTGGAGGGCTGGTGGGGTCGTCGCGCGATGATGAACAGGTCAACCAGCAGGATGATGCTGAGCACCGTGACGCTGGTGGCATGGAACCAGAACGGTAATTCGACGGTCACGTGTTCTCCTTCGGGGACTTCATCAGGGTACCAGCGGGTGTCGCGCGGGGACGAAAAAACCCCCGAACTGTGGAGTTCGGGGGTTATGCGTGACCCCAGCGGGATTCGAACCCGCGTTACCGCCGTGAGAGGGCGGCGTACTAGGCCGCTATACGATGGGGCCGTAAAGCAACCTCGTCAGTATGCCACACCTTGACGGGGCTGCGCAAACCGGGCGTCAGCGCACGGCCGCGGGCAGCACGAGCAACGCGCCGGGGCGAACCTCGATGTCGCAGGGCAGCGGTCCGATGCGTTCACCGTCCGAGTACCCAATCAGGCCTTCGGATTCGATTCGGATGCTGCGGGCCTGACGGATCACCACACGGCGGTCGGTGACGTGCTTACCGGTGAACACTTTGGGGAAGATGCGAAGCAGTCCGAGTCGCGATACCGGCCGGACGATCATGACATCCAACAGCCCGTCATCCCATCGAGCGTCGGGGCAAATCAGCATCCCGCCGCCGTAACGGTTGTTGTTTGCGACGGTGAGCAGCACACCCTGTTCGTCTTCGGTGGCGCCGTCGAGCGTCAGACGGTATTTGATGGGCTTAAGCCCAGCCAGTTCGAGCAACATCGCCACGATGTAGCGGTTGGGTCCGGTGGGCCACGACATGCGGTTGGTGCGTTCGTTGACGATTCCGTCGAACCCTGCGGAAACTGTCGAGATAAACCAACGGGTGACTCCCCCGAAGGTCATGATTCCCGCATCGATGCGCTGTGCGGGCCGGTCGAGTGCGTCGATGATGGCGTCAATGCCCGCTGTGGTGTCCCCTTCGGGCATGTTGAGCATGCCGCACGCCGTGTCGTTTCCGGTGCCGCTGGGCATGATGGCGAGGGGCACGTCCGTTTCGGCGCAGG
The DNA here is from genome assembly GCA_041191625.1 of Actinomycetota bacterium. Classification (GTDB taxonomy): domain Bacteria; phylum Actinomycetota; class Actinomycetes; order Actinomycetales; family Microbacteriaceae; genus MWH-TA3. Next base: position 3,326 of record JBEEON010000013.1, read on the forward strand.
CGTTGGCGCCCAGCTGTGCGGTTCCGTCGCCGCCGACGACGATGAGTGCGTCGATTCCGTGACCCACTGCGGTGCGGCACGATGCCAGGAGCTCGTCGTAGGAGTCTTCTTGGATGACCTGAACGGTTCGACCCGAGGCGCGCAGTGCGTCCACCAAAGCCGGCCCGATCTCGACGCCCGCCCCCTTGGACGCGGAGGGATTGATGGCAACGGCAACGTGCACGCGCAGGGACTTCAGTGTCATGTGACGATATTGGCATACGGATTCCGTGGCGAGGCGCATCGAGATTCCCCTCGCGCCTTTCGACACTCCGAGGTTGTCTACATGCGGCGATTATCGTGACGGAAATTTAGGGTAATCGCATGAGGGTGCTGATCGCCATGAATGCCCTAAAGGGCACACTGACTTCTGTTACAGCGAGCATGGTGGTTGCCCGCACATGGCGGCTGGCCCGACCCCTGGACTCGATTACCGTGCTGCCGATGGCCGACGGTGGCGATGGGACGCTCGCGGCGGCGGCTGCGGCGGGAATGGGGACACTCAGCCACCCCGTCGACGTGACCGGACCCGACGGATCGGCCGTCAGCGCTTCGTGGGTTGACCTCATATCTGGTGACGTGCTGGTCGAACTGGCCGCCTCCAGCGGAATTGCGCTGATGCCCCAACTCGACGCACTGAGCGCAACGACCAGGGGCCTGGGCGAGACTATATCGGCCGCCCTCGCGAATCGGTCCGACCGAGACTTTACGCTGTACATCGCGGTCGGAGGCTCGGCAAGCACAGACGCGGGATTGGGCGCGCTGCGGGCACTGGGGCTTGGCGTCCATGACGCGGCCGGCAACCCCGTGCGAGACGGCGCGGCGGGCCTCGCCGACATCACCCACATCGACACCCAAGGAATGACCGCGCCGCCTGCTCGAGTCGTGATCTTGACCGATGTGCGGTCGCCGCTGCTGGGTGAACACGGGGCACTGCGCTTCGCACCCCAAAAGGGCGCAACGCCCGAGGACCTGCCACGGATCGCCGCGGGGTTACAGAACCTCGTCGACGTCGTCCGCGCCGACGGCCACACGGTGGCGCGGACGCCCGGCGCGGGCGCGGCCGGTGGCACCGCCTTTGGTTTTGGCGCACTGTGGGGCGCCGAGATCATGGACACCCACGATTTTTTCTTCCGGACGTTTTCGCTCGCAAAAATTGTCGCCGACCACGACCTCGTCATCACGGGCGAAGGCGCATTCGATGCGACATCACTCGCGGGCAAATCCACCGGGCGAATCCTCGAGGCGGCGCAGGACGGCGGCACAACCGCAGCCGTGATTGCCGGACGGTTTACGCACCATGACTCTGCGGGGCAGTTCATCGAGGTTCCCCTGGCGGACGTCGAGGCCCTGACCTGGGCACAGCACAACCCCATCGAAGCGGTGGCCGGTGCCGCGAAGGAACTGGCGAGAAAGTTCTAGAGAACCGATTTTTGCTGGGGTGCCTGGACTCGAACCAAGAACAAAGGTACCAGAAACCTCCGTGTTGCCAATTACACCACACCCCATTGGCACGACTACGTCGCGAGTTATTACATTACCGCATCATCCGGCTCGTCGCGAACCACTGCGGGCTTTAGGGCCGAAAAATCGGGAAAAACTGGCCGAAAAATGTCTAGCCGAGGCCGACCAATGAGCGATTAATGGCCGCGGCGACGCGCTGGCCCGCACCGGCGGCAATCATCAACTGCTGGGGGCCCGGAGGCGTAATGTCGCCCACCGCCCACACACCGTGAGCGCTGGTACGACCCAAGTGGTCGACCGTGACCAGGCCGTCCGCATCGGTAACGAGCTGCAGCGGGGCCGCGAACTGCAGGTTTGCCGTCCACTGGGGGCGCACAAACAGCGCGCGGCGTTCGAGGAAATCCTGATCCGTGAAACGAACGCCCGTGATGAAACCACCCTGGCCGCCCTCGATGTCCTGAATCGGCCTGCGGTCCACCGCAATTCCCGCCTCGCCGAGTCGGCCGGCCCACCATTCCGACACGCAGTCGACGCCGTTGGTGAACACCACCACGTCGGAAGACCACTGCGACAGCAGCAATGCGCGTTCGGCAACGTCCTCGGTCTCGCCGATCAGGCCGATCGCCGCGCCCTTGTATTCATAGGCATCGCATTCCATGCACGAATGAATGCTCGTGCCATAGAACTGGCGCAGGCTGGGGATCTGTGGGAACGACTCGGTCAAACCCGACGCAACTACGACGTGCGCGGCACGGTACTGGTACTGCTCCCCCGAGCGACTCGCCGCGGTCACAAACACGCCGGTTTCGTCCGACACGACCTGTGTCACATTTGCGGTGACCACAGTGACCTCGTCATAGGCTTCGATTTCTTCGCGGCCCAGGCGGCGCAACTCCAGCGGAGGCACACCATCGCGCGTAATGAATCCGTGGGACTTCAACGACACCGCGTGGCGGGGACGGTTCGAATCCACAACGACGACCGATCGAGCGGCTCGGGCGAGGTTGAGTGCGGCAGCGAGACCAGCAGGCCCCGCGCCGATGACCACAACCTCGACATCGATCATTTAGATCAACTTCCCCCGCAACAGGTGGATGCGGTCAAGCGAGACCTGACGGCCCAGGATTTCCATCGACTCAAACAACGGCGGGCTGATGCGTCGGCCCGAGATTGCGGTCCGGACCGCACCGAACGCGCTGCGAGGCTTCAGGCCCATGCTGTGCAGAAGGGTGTCGCGCAGGGCCTGCTCGATCGTCGCCGTCGACCAGGTCTCGAGCGCCGAGAGCGCCTCGTGCGAGGCCGCCAGTACATCGGCAGCTGCCGCATCCAGGCCCGCGAGCGCGTCCTCGGCGAAATCGAAATCGGTGCCCGACACGAAAAGGAAACGGACCATCTCGGGGATTTCACTGAGGACGGTCACGCGTTCACGGACCAGCGGAGCGACCTCGATCAGGGTTGCCGTCTGGGTCGACGACGCGGGAACCGACACCAAACCGGCGGACTGCAGATACGGCAGGACACGTTCGATGAACTCGGGCTCGGGCAGCAGTCGGATGTGATCGCCGTTAATCGAGTCGGCCTTCTTCAGGTCGAAGCGAGCGGGGTTGGGGTTCACATCGTGCACGTCGAAGGCGGCAATCATCTCGTCGATGGTGAACACGTCACGGTCGTGCGAGATGGACCAGCCCAGCAAAGACAGGTAGTTCAGCAGGCCCTCGCGAATGAAACCACGGTCGCGGTGGTGGAACAGGTTTGACTCGGGGTCACGCTTCGACAGCTTCTTGTTTCCTTCACCCATCACATAGGGAAGGTGGCCGAAGCGGGGAACAAACGTGGTCACGCCGATTTCAATGAGCGCGTGATACAGGGCAATCTGACGGGGCGTCGACGACAGCAGGTCCTCGCCGCGCAACACGTGGGTGATGCCCATCAACGCATCGTCGACAGGGTTCACGAACGTGTACAGAGGCTGGCCATTCGGGCGCACAACAACGAAGTCGGTGGTCGCCCCGCGGGGGAAGACGATAGGACCACGCACGATGTCGTCGAAGCCCAGTTCAACATCGGGGACTCGCAGACGCAGAGCGGGCAGTCGGCCCTCGGCGCGGTACGCGGCACGCTGTTCGTCGGTCAGGTCGCGGTCGCTGTTGTCGTACCCCATCTTGGGGTCGCGGCCGGCCGCGACGTTGCGTGCTTCCATCTCGTCCGGTGTGATGTACGACTCGTACAGGTGGCCGGTAGCGAGCAGTCGGGCGATGAGGTCCTGATAGATCTCGGTGCGCTGCGACTGACGATACGGCTCGTGCGGGCCGCCCTTGACAACGCCCTCGTCCCAGTCCAAACCGAGCCAGCTCAGGGCGTCGAGCAGCTGCTCGTAGCTTTCCTCGCTGTCACGTTCCGCGTCGGTGTCCTCGATGCGGAACACAAAGGTGCCCCCCACATGCCGGGCGTACGCCCAGTTGAACAGTGCCGTACGGATCAGGCCCACGTGGGGCGTACCGGTGGGCGAAGGACAGAAGCGAACGCGGATATCGGATCCGGTTGCGGTAGTGAAAGGCGTATCCATTTGCACCCAGTCTAGCGGCGCGAGTCAGGCGCTAGACGGTAGTTTCGGGCGCACGCACGCGCGCGAGCAGCACCAACAGCACGAGCCCGACGCCCACACACCCGATGGTGGCCACGGACAAACCCGAATACCCCACCAATGCCACGAGCGGCCCTGCGACTGCACCCGCGAGCGCACCCGAGGCGCTCATGACGAGGTCACTGCGGCCTTGGATTCGGGTCTTGTTCTCGTCGAAACAGATTTCAACGACCAGGGTTGACCCAGCCACCGTGTTGGCGCTCCATCCGAGCCCCAACAGGAACAGCCCCACCGTCACCATCGTCTGGTTGCCCGCAAATGTCGCGGTAATCACGAGGCTGGCGAGCAGCACGGCTTGGCCGAGGAACATGACCCGCAACCGGCCGATTCGGTCGGCGAGAATTCCAAATACCGGGGAAAATGCGTACATTCCCGCGACATGCAGACTGATGGCAAAACTGCTCGATGCGAGGCTCGCCCCATGATGCACCAGGTGGACCGGGGTCATGGACATGACGCCCACCATGGTGGCGTGACCCAGCCCAATGGTTGCGATGATCCAGGTCACTCGGCGCTGAATCGGTCGAGCCGAGTCGCGCAGGGTGGAGACAGCGTCGAGCTTCAGCTCCCGACGAACCGACAACGGGTCGGGGCGAAGCCCCGCCACATACACCACTGCGGCGCAGAGCTGCGCCGCGATAGTGAAGAGGAACGGACCGGTCATGTGCGGCATGCCCAGTGCGTCACCCAGGGCCGCACCAACACCGTTCAGGTTGGGCGCCGCCACGGCACCCAACGTTGTCGCCCACACGACGAGGGACAGGTCCCTGCCCCGTGTCGCCGGAGTGGCGAGATCGGTCGCCGCGAATCGAGCCTGAAGGTTCACCGCACCGCCAACGCCGATCACGCCCAAACCGAGCAACAGCACCGGCAGGCTCATCATGGCGCTCGACGAGATGATGAGGAGTGCGCCGAACGCCGCCAAAGCGGCGCCCGTTCCCAGCGCAAAGGCGCGGCCGCGTCGCTGAGCGAGACGCGCCAGTGGAATTGCGGCGACAGCGGAACCCAATGTCGACATTGTTGCGGCCATGCCAGACCACGCCTCGTTGCCCGTAATGTGCTCGGCGAGCAACGCACCCATGGTCAGGGTCGCACCCATGCCCAGTCCGGCCATGATCTGGCCAAAGACCAGCACACTGCGCGTCCTGCGCTGCAGCGCTGCCTGGTCGCGCACGGTCATGGCCTAGACGCGGTCGTCGCGGTTACGTGCCGGGTTCGACAGGGTGCCGATGCCCGGAATTGTGATGTCGACGGTCTGTCCGTCCAGGAATCCGCCGAGTCCTGCCGGGGTTCCCGTGAGGATGACGTCGCCGGGCAGCAGGGTGAACGCGTTGGTCACGTAGGTCATGATTTCCGCGATGGGGTGAATCATGTCCTTCGTGTTTCCGTGGCGTCGGGGTTCGCCGTCAACAAACGTCGAAATTTCGACGTTCTGAGGGTCAAGATCCGTTTCGATCCAGGGTCCCAGAGGGCAGAACGTGTCGAAGCCTTTCGCGCGCGCCCACTGCCCATCGGCAAACATGGCGTCTCGTGCCGACACGTCGTTGCCGATCGTGTAACCCCAGACATAGTCCTGCCAGTTGTCGGCGGTCAGTCGATGGGCGACGCGGCTGATGACGACGGCGAGTTCACCCTCGTGAACAATGCGGCCCTCGATGGGCGGGATGACGATGGGGTCGCCGGGGCCGACGACCGCGGTGGACGGCTTCAGAAACACGAGGGGCGTCGTGGGCCCATCGTGGTGCATCTCGGCGACGTGCTCGGGGTAATTCATGCCCACACAGACGACCTTCGAGGGAATCACCGGGGCGAGGAGCCTGGCCGATTCCAGGGGAACTCGCTCTCCCGTGGTGTCGTACCCATCGATCAGGGGGTGACCCGACAACACCACAATGTCGGTGTCGTCGATGATTCCGTAGCGGGGTCCGGCTCCGTCGGTAAAGCGCGCAATTTTCACTCGTCAACTCTAGCGATTCGTACGGAGGCAAACCATCGCGGAGCACAAAAAATGACCCCCGCTGCACGAATGCGCCGCGCGGGGGCCATTTTGTGAAGAATTCGGCTTACGCCTGGTTCTGCTTCTTCAGACGCGAAGCGGCACGTGCACGCTCGTTGGCGTCGAGCGCCACCTTGCGGATACGAACCTTCTCGGGGGTAACCTCGACACACTCGTCTTCGCGGGCGAACTCGAGGCACTCCTCGAGCGACATGTCACGCGGAGGGGTCATGCGCTCCAGAACTTCCGACGTCGACGAACGGATGTTGTTGAGCTGCTTTTCCTTCGTGACGTTGACGTCCATGTCGTCGGCGCGAGAGTTCTCGCCCACAACCATGCCCTCGTAGCATTCGTCACCGGGGTGCACGAAGAACGCCATGCGCTCCTGCAACGCCATCATGGCGAAAGCGGTAGCAACGCCGTTGCGGTCCGACACGATCGAACCGTTCTGACGGGTCACAATCGAACCAGCCCAGGGGCCGTATCCGTGCGAAATAGCGTTTGCGATACCGGTACCACGAGTGGTGGTCAGGAATTCGGTGCGGAAACCGATGAGTCCACGCGACGGAACGATGAACTCCATGCGAACCCAACCCGTGCCGTGGTTCTGCATGCCGTCCATGCGGCCCTTGCGGTTTGCCAGCAGCTGGGTGATTGCGCCAAGGTATTCCTCGGGCACGTCAACGGTCAGGTGCTCGAAGGGCTCGTGCTTCTTGCCGTCGATGGTCTTGGTCACAACCTGGGGCTTGCCCACGGTCAGCTCGAAACCTTCACGACGCATGTTCTCGACGAGGATGGCGAGAGCCAGCTCGCCACGTCCCTGAACTTCCCAGGCGTCGGGGCGGCCGATGTCGACCAGCTTCACCGACACGTTACCGATGAGCTCGCGGTCCAGACGGTCCTTGACCATGCGGGCGGTGAGCTTGTGGCCCTTGACCTTGCCGACCAGCGGCGAGGTGTTGGTACCGATCGTCATCGAAATTGCGGGGTCATCCACGGTGATGACCGGCAAGGCGCGGGCATCGTTGGGGTCAGCGATGGTCTCACCGATGGTGATGTTCTCGATACCGGCCACGGCGACGATGTCGCCGGCCTTGGCGGTCTCGGCGGGGATGCGCTCCAGAGCCTTGGTGATGAGCAGCTCGGTGATGCGCACGTTTTCGACGGAACCGTCGTGCTTCATCCACGCAACGGTCTGACCCTTCTTGATCTCGCCCTGGAAGATACGCAGCAGTGCGATACGACCGAGGAACGGCGAGGCGTCAAGGTTGGTGACGTGAGCCTGCAGGGGGTGCTCGTCGTCGTAGGTGGGTGCAGGAATGCGGTCAAGAATTGCCTGGAACAGGGGCTCGAGGTCCTCGTTGTCGGGCAGCTCGCCGTCGGCGGGCTTGTTCCACGAAGCGGCGCCGGCACGACCCGATGCGTAGACGACGGGAAGATCGAGGATCGAGTCGAGGTCGAGGTCGGGTACCTCATCGGCGAGGTCCGACGCGAGACCGAGGAGCAGGTCCTGAGTTTCGCCGACAACCTCGTCGATACGAGCGTCGGGACGGTCGGTCTTGTTGACCAGGAGGATGACGGGGAGCTTCGCGGCGAGCGCCTTGCGCAGCACGAAACGGGTCTGGGGCAGCGGGCCCTCGGATGCGTCAACGAGCAGAACAACGCCGTCCACCATCGACAGTCCGCGCTCGACCTCGCCACCGAAGTCGGCGTGGCCGGGGGTGTCGATCACGTTGATGGTGATGGGGGTTCCGTTGGCGTGTGCACCCGAGTACGAGACCGCAGTGTTCTTTGCGAGAATCGTAATTCCCTTTTCGCGCTCGAGGTCGTTCGAGTCCATGACGCGGTCTTCGACGGTACCGTGCGAGGCGAACGAGCCGGTCTGGCGCAGCATGGCGTCGACCAGGGTGGTCTTTCCGTGGTCAACGTGTGCAACGATTGCGACGTTGCGCAGGTCGGTACGAGTGGCGATAGCCATAGTGAATCCTTCGATATGTCAGCGAGAGGCCAGTCACGCTGCTCCGTTATCCGGGAACAGATACCGCAGCAATGAGGCGTCGTGTCGTGGTTTGAACAGCAAAAAACGCACAGCGTAGTCTGCATCTCGATTTTACCCTGAAAACGTGGTTCACCGCGGTCATTCGGCGTTTTCCCGCCCCGATGCGCAGGCTTTATGCTCGATTCATGTCACAGCGCACACCCTGGGCCGGCCGTCGGACCTTCGAAGAGGTCGTGATCGTGCTGTTGCTCAGTTACGGGATGAGCGCGCTGTACGCCGTCGGGTCGATCATGGACCGGATGATGCGCGCGGAGTCGCTGGCCAGTCAGTCGACGACCATCAACCGACCTTTGGCCACCCAGGAATGGTTTGACCTGGCCTATCAGGTCTTGGGGATTGGCACGGGCCTCGCACCGGTCGCACTGGTGTTGTGGCTGATGTGGAACTCGGGAGCGCCCCGTTTTCAGTCGCTGGGTTTGACCGGTGGGTGGCGTGAGGCGCGCCGATCGTTGCTGCACGGCATCACCTTCGCGGCGGCAATTGGCATACCGGGAATCGGCGTCTACTTGGCCAGCAGGGCTGCGGGAATCAGCCTCAACGTGGTGCCCACCGACCTCGACGCACACTGGTGGACCATCCCCGTGTTGATTGCGTGGGCAATCCGGGCGGGCCTCGGCGAAGAAATCATCGTCATCGGATACCTGCGCGACCGACTTACTCGCTTGGGTGTCAGCTCGGCGTGGATCATCGTCGGTGCGGCGCTGCTGCGCGGCACCTACCACCTGTATCAGGGCTTCGGCGGGTTCATCGGAAATGTGCTGATGGGCCTCATATTTGGCTGGTGGTACGCCCGAACGGGCCGGCTGGGCCCATTGATCGTCGCGCACATCGTCATGGATGTGGCCGTGTTCGTGGGTTACCCGCTGGCCGCCACCCTGTTCCCCACAGTATTCGGCGGGTAACAGCACGAAGGGCCGGATGCGACGCATCCGACCCTGTGCAGTGAGTTCCTAGGCGAAAGCCGAAGGATCGGGGCACGCACACACGAGGTTGCGGTCACCGAACGCGCCATCGACACGACGCACAGCGGGCCAGTACTTCACGTGGCCGTTGGGCAGCGAGAAGCCGTCCAACTGGCGCCACGGGAAAGCGGCGACCTCACGCGAGTACGGGTGCCTCCACTCGCCCGAAATTACCGAGTCGGCGGTGTGAGGGGCGTTGTGCAGCGGGTTGTCATCCGCGGGCCACTCGCCACGACCGACAGCATCCGCCTCGTGGCGAATCGCGATCATCGCGTCGATGAAACGGTCCAGCTCGGCAATGTCCTCGGACTCGGTCGGTTCGACCATCAGAGTTCCCGCGACGGGGAACGACATCGTTGGTGCGTGGAAACCGTAGTCGACGAGACGCTTGGCAACGTCATCGACGGTCACACCCGTTTCGGCGGTCAGCGGACGCAGGTCGAGGATGCACTCGTGCGCAACCAGACCGTTGTCACCCGAGTACAGCACCGGGTAGTGCTCGCGCAGACGGGAGGCCACATAGTTGGCGGCCAGAACGGCGGACGCCGTAGCGAAACGCAGACCCTGCGAACCCATCATGCGGACATACGCCCAGCTGATCGGCAGGATGCTCGAGCTGCCGTACGGCGAACCCGCAACGGCGCCACCACCGTGGTGGAAGCGACCGGGGCCGCCCGTCGAACCGTCGAACGCGGGGTGCTGAACGGACTGCGCGAAGGGGTGTCCCGGCAGGAACGGCGCGAGGTGCGCCTTGGATGCAACCGGTCCGACACCGGGTCCACCGCCACCGTGAGGGATGGCGAAGGTCTTGTGCAGGTTCAGGTGAGAGACGTCGCCGCCGATGTCACCGTAACGCGCAAATCCCAGCAGCGCGTTGAGGTTCGCACCGTCGATGTACACCTGGCCACCGGCCTCGTGGACGGCGTCGGTGATCTCGCGGATACCGTGCTCGTACACACCGTGGGTCGACGGGTAGGTCACCATCAGTGCCGAGAGGTTGTCGCGGTGTTCGGCAATCTTTGCGCGGAGGTCGTCAATGTCGACGTCACCGTTCTCGTTGCAGGCGACCACGACGACCTTCATGCCCGCGAGAACAGCCGATGCGGCGTTGGTGCCGTGGGCGCTCGAGGGGATGATGCAGACGGTGCGGTGGTCGTCGCCACGCGACAGGTGGTAGCCACGGATGGCCAGCAGACCGGCAAGTTCACCCTGGCTGCCCGCGTTGGGCTGCAAGCTGATCGAGTCGTATCCGGTGAGTTCGGTCAACCATTCTTCGAGCTGCGAGGTGAGCAACAGGTAGCCGGTGACATCCTCGACGGGAGCGAACGGGTGCAATCCACCGAATTCACGCCACGAGACGGCTTCCATCTCGGTTGCCGCGTTGAGCTTCATCGTGCACGAGCCCAGCGGAATCATGCCGCGGTCCAGCGCGAAGTCCTTGTCGGCGAGACGCTTCAGGTAACGCATCATCGAGGTTTCGCTGCGGTACAGGTTGAAGTTCTCGTGGGTCAGGATTTCGCCCTGACGTTCGAGAGCCGCCGGCAACGCGGTGTGGGCGTAGTCGAGTTCCGTGTTGGGTTTCGTCGGTTCGCCGAGCCCGAAAACGGAATCGATGAGCACGTCGTCCCCTCCGGCGAGGATTCCCGTGTGTTCGCCAACGGACAGTTCATCGAACGACAACTGGACGGTGTCGGCGTCGACGACCCACAACAGCAGGTCCTTCGCGCGCGCAGCGGCGGCAATGGACTCGGCCTTCTGGGGCACACGCACCTGGACGGTGTCAAAGAACTCGGGGTTGACGACCTCGAGGCCCGCAGCACGAACGCGGTCGGCAAAACGTGCGGCACGCTCGGCGACACCCAGCGCGATCGAACGCAAGCCCTCGGGGCCGTGGTACACGGCGTACATGGTGGCCAAAACGGCCAACAGCACCTGTGCGGTACAGATGTTCGAGGTGGCCTTTTCGCGACGAATGTGCTGTTCGCGGGCCTGCAGGGTCAGACGGTAGGCGGGGTTGCCGTCGGCGTCACGCGAGACACCGATCAGTCGGCCCGGCATCGAACGCTCGAGGCCAGCACGGACGGCGAAGAACGCCGAGTGGGGGCCGCCGAAACCGAGGGGAACACCGAAGCGCTGCGAGTTACCGAGCACGATGTCGGCACCCATCTCGCCGGGCGAGGTCAGCAGGGTCAGTGCGAGCAGGTCGCTGGCGACGATGGCGACACCGTCGATGGCGTGAAGTGCGTCGATTGCGGCCGAGATGTCGCGAACCGCACCGGATGCTCCGGGGTACTGCACGAGTCCACCGAAACCGTCGGTCAGTTCGGGGGCCGCAGCCCAGTCAACCTCGACGAGTTCGATGTCGAGGGGTTCCGCACGGGTCGCCAGCACGGCTTTCGTTTGAGGGAACGCATCAACATCGACATAGAAGCGTGCCGACGAGGTCTTTGATGCACGACGGGCCATCAGCATGGCCTCGGCAGCAGCCGATGCTTCGTCGAGCATTCCCGCATTCGCGGTAGCCATGCCGGTGAGATCGGCGACCATCGTCTGGAACGTCAGAAGCGCCTCCAGTCGGCCCTGCGAAATTTCCGGCTGGTACGGGGTGTACGCGGTGTACCAGGACGGGTTCTCGAGCACGTTGCGCTTGATCACGCTGGGCATGATCGTGTCGTAGTAGCCCAAACCGATCATGGAACGGCGCACCGTGTTCTCGTTGGCGATCGCGCGCAGTTCGGCCAGAGCCTCACGCTCTGTCGCGGCCTGCGGGATAGCCGACTGCGCGATGACGGCCTGGCGGATTCCCTGAGGAACCGCGGCATCCATCAGCGCATCCAGCGAGCCGTACCCGAGGGTTTCGAGCATGGCCTTCTGTGCCGCGGCGCCGGTGCCGACGTGGCGGGAAGTAAATGCGGTCATCGATTACTCCGCGATGAGTGATTCGTACTCGTCAGCCGAAATCAGCTCGACGGTGTCGGTGAAACGCACGCTGAACATCCAGCCGGCACCGTACGGGTCCGAGTTCACGAGCTCAGGAGCGTCGACAACGCCCTGGTTCGCTTCGACGACCTCGCCCGAAACGGGTGCATACAGTTCGCCGACCGACTTGGTCGATTCTGCTTCACCAACGATGGTGCCCGACGCGATGGTGCTGCCAACCTTGGGCAGGTCAACGTACACGATGTCGCCGAGAGCATCGGCGGCGAACTGGGTGATACCCACGTGGGCGATGTCGCCCTCGATGCGAACCCATTCGTGCTCGCGGGTGTACTGCAGGTTTGCGGGGATGCTCATTATCGGGCCTTTCGTGAATAGAACGGGAGGGTTACTACGGTTGCGGGAATTGCGGTGCCACGCACATCGATGGTCAACGCTGTACCAATTTCGGCGTAGCGAGGTTCGACGAGCGCGAAAGCGATCGGGTATCCGAGCGTGGGCGACAAGGCGCCACTGGTGATTTCTCCGACGGTGCTGTCGCCGGACAGCACGGCATAGCCGGCGCGGCCGGCGCGTTTGCCTTCGGACTGGAGCCCGACGAGCACGCGGGCGTCGGCGGGCATCGGTGCTTCCACACCTGCGCGGCCGACGAAGTTGTCTTTCGACAGGTCCACCACGCGTGCGGCGCCGACCTGGGCGGGCTTCAGTTCGGTGTTGAGCTCGTGGCCATACAGGGGCATTCCCGCTTCGAGTCGCAGGGTGTCGCGGCACGCCAGGCCACACGGAACGAGTCCGTGTGCGGCACCGGCGACGACG
>JBEEON010000014.1:0-4256 GCA_041191625.1 Actinomycetota bacterium
GATGGCGTACTGGTTGAGCGGCAACCACAACCCGGTGCTGCTGGTCGTGGGTTCACTGTTCTTCCTCGTGCCCTACAACGTCGCCATGTACGGCATCAACGACGTCTTTGACTACGAATCCGACATCCGCAACCCGCGCAAGGGCGGCATCGAAGGCGCACTGGTGCCCCCCGCCTTGCACGCACCAATCCTGTGGTGGTCTGCGGCGCTCGCCGCACCATTCGTCGTGATCCTCGTCGTGTGGGGGAACCCGCTGTCGTGGTTGGTGTTGGCCGCCAGCCTTTTCGCCGTCGTCGCCTACTCGGCGAAGGGGCTGCGATTCAAGGAACGCCCATTCCTCGACTCGGTGACCTCCAGCTTTCACTTCGTCAGCCCCGCACTCTATGCGTTCAGCCTCAACGAGGCTCCCGCCAGCGCTGCACTGACCGCCAGCATGATTGCGTTCTTCCTGTGGGGCATGGCATCCCACGCGTTCGGTGCAGTCCAGGACGTGGTGGCGGACCGCGAAGGCGGACTCGCCTCCATCGCCACCGTGATTGGCGCCCGAGCCACCGTGCGCGGTGCCGTCATCATGTATGCGGTGGCCGGAATTGTGTTGCTGGCCGGACCGTGGCCGCTGCCCGTGGTGGCACCCGCAGCGTTCCTGTACTGCGCCGCCATCGTGCAATGGTGGAACGTGACAGATGCGGAATCCGAGGACGCCAACCGCGGGTGGAAACGATTCTTGGCGCTCAACTTTGTCGCCGGGGCCATCGTGACGATGACCATCATCGCGTCAGCCTCGGGTTTGTTGCCCGCCTAGCGCACGCGTGGGGCTCGCAGCGGGATGAGCAGTGCTGCACCCGCGGCGAGAACGATGACGATTCCGAGAATGCCGAAGTGGGTGCCCCCACCGATGTTGATCATGACCGCGAACAATGTCGGGGCGAGGAAGCTGATGGAACGGCCCGTGGTGGCGTACAGCCCAAAGAGTTCGCCCTCCTTGCCGACGGGCGCGAGGTGCCCCACAAAGGTTCGCGCCGAGGCCTGGGCGGGACCCACAAAGAACGTCAGCAGCAGTCCGCCGACCCAGAATACGAGCGGGCCTCCGTCGTGCAACACGAACAGTGCGGTGCCGGTGATGACGAGGCCAATCAGCGATGCGACGATGACGGGCTTGGAACCGAAACGGTCGTCGAACCAGCCACCGAGGAACACGCCAATGCCGGCGATGAGGTTTCCGCCAATCGCGAACAGGATTACTTCGGTGTCGTCGAGCCCGAACACGGTTCCGGCGAGGATTCCGCCGAACGCAAATACTGCGGCGAGTCCGTCGCGGAACACGGCGCTGGCGAGCAGGAAATAGAAGGTGGGTCGGTCGTCGCGGTAGTACCCGCGGATTGCGGAGAAAAGGCGTCGGTACGATTCGAGGATTCCCACGCGTGCGCCGGATGTGGCGGTGTTTTCGGGTACGGCCAGCAGGATGGGCAGCGAGAACAGCAGTGACCAGACGGCGGCAAAGATGGCGATGATGCGGATGTTCATGCCGTTGTCGGCGGTGATTCCGAACCAGTGGGCTTCACCAAAGATGAACCCGACGAGGGCGATCAGCAGCACAACAATTCCGCCGAGGTAACCCATTCCCCAGCCGAAACCGGATACGCGGCCCATGGTGCGAGGGGTCGATACTTGCAGCAGCATGGCGTTGTAGTTGACGTTGGCGATTTCATAGAACACGGTCGATCCGGCGATGAGGGCTGCGCCCAGCAGGAAGAATTCGGGTTTGCCTTCGACAAAGAACATGGCGGCGGTCATGACGATGACGATTCCGGTGTTGATTCCGAGCCACTTTTTGCGCTTGCCGCCGGCATCGGTGCGGGCACCGATCACGGGTGCGGCGATGGCGACGATGATTCCGCCGATGGCGAGGGCCCATCCGATGTTACTGGTCAGATCGGCTTTCGCTGCCTCGTAGGCGACGAGTGCGGGTCCGCTGGCGACACCGTCACCGCCGGCTGCCGTGTAGGCGGCCATGACATCGGCGGGCACAAAGTAGTCCGAGACGATGTAGCGCGCAAAAACGAATGTGACGATGAGTGTGCTGTACGCGGATGTGCCCCAGTCCCAGAGGGCCCACGAGATGACGTGGGTGCGGGGGATGCGGGTGGCGGCAGCAGCTTTGGTGTCGGACATGGCTCTTACGCTACCGTTCGCGGGTGTATTTGGGCAGTAGTTTCGGTGAACGTTTGAAACATGAGTCGCCTCTTATCAAGTTCTTAGGAAGGTGGCTTGACAAAGTTATGCACAGGGTTCAAACTTGATAACAGATGGCTCAAGTTCGACAGAACCGCCATCAGCAACTTCATCGCAACCGCGACAACATCGCCCCACAAGGCGGAAAGGACACAACACCATGGCTCGTGCAGTCGGTATTGACCTCGGAACCACCAACTCGGTAGTTGCCGTACTCGAAGGTGGCGAACCCACCGTCATCGCCAACGCGGAAGGTTTCCGCACCACCCCCTCGATCGTTGCATTCACCAAGGACGGCGAAGTGCTCGTCGGTGAAACCGCAAAGCGCCAGGCAGTCACCAACGTTGACCGCACCATCGCATCCGTCAAGCGCCACATGGGCACTGACTGGAAGATCGAGATGGACGACAAGAAGTACACCCCTCAGGAAATCTCGGCCCGAATCCTGTCCAAGCTGAAGCGTGACGCCGAAACCTACCTCGGCGAAAAGGTCACCGACGCGGTCATCACCGTTCCCGCCTACTTCAACGACGCCGAACGCCAGGCCACCAAGGAAGCCGGAGAAATCGCAGGCCTCAACGTGCTGCGCATCATCAACGAGCCCACCGCGGCCGCACTGGCCTACGGGCTGGACAAGGGCAAGGAAGACGAACTGATCCTCGTGTTCGACCTCGGTGGTGGAACGTTCGACGTCTCGCTGCTTGAAGTGGGCAAGGACGAAGACTTCTCGACCATCCAGGTGCGCGCCACCAGTGGTGACAACCGCCTCGGTGGCGACGACTGGGACGAACGCGTCGTCGACTACCTCGCCAAGCGTTTCAAGGAAACCACCGGCGTCGACGTTTCGGGCGACAAGATCGCCAAGCAGCGTCTGAAGGAAGCAGCAGAGCAGGCAAAGAAGGAGCTCTCGTCGTCGATGAGCGCCACCATCCAGCTGCCCTACCTGTCGCTCACCGAAAACGGCCCCGCTAACCTCGACGAGACCCTCACCCGTGCAAAGTTCGAAGAGCTCACGGCTGACCTGATCGAGCGCACCCGCAAGCCCTTCGAGGATGTCATCCGCGAAGCCAAGGTTTCGGTCAACGACATCGCACACGTGGTGCTCGTGGGTGGTTCCACCCGCATGCCCGCCGTCGCCGAACTGGTGAAGAAGCTCACCGGTGGCCGCGACGCCAACAAGGGCGTGAACCCCGACGAGGTCGTCGCCGTGGGTGCATCGCTGCAGGCCGGCGTGCTGATGGGTGAGCGCAAGGATGTGCTGCTGATCGACGTGACCCCCCTGAGCCTCGGTATCGAGACCAAGGGTGGCATCATGACGAAGCTCATCGAACGCAACACCGCTATCCCCACGAAGCGTTCCGAAACCTTCACCACCGCCGACGACAACCAGCCATCCGTGTCGATCCAGGTGTTCCAGGGCGAGCGCGACTTCACTCGCGACAACAAGTCGCTGGGTAACTTCGAACTGCAGGGCATCGCTCCCGCACCCCGCGGAGTCCCCCAGGTCGAGGTCACGTTCGACATCGACGCCAACGGAATCGTGCACGTGTCCGCCAAGGACAAGGGCACCGGCAAGGAACAGTCGATGACCATCACCGGTGGCTCGACCCTGTCGAAGGAAGACATCGAGCGCATGGTGCGCGAAGCCGAAGAGCACGCCGCAGAGGACAAAGCACGTCGTGAAGGCGCCGAGAAGCGCAACAACGCCGAACAGCTGGTCTATTCGGTAGAGAAGATCCTCGACGAGAACGCCGACAAGCTTCCCGCCGACATCACCTCCGAGGTTCGCACCGACGTTGACGCACTGAAGACCGCTTTGGCCGGATCCGATGACGCCGCTGTGACTGCAGCGTTCGACACCTTGAACGCCAGCCAGAGCAAGTTGGGCGAAGCCCTCTATGCCGCCGAGCAGGCTGCTCCCGCAGAGGACGCCGCACCGGAAAGCGACGAGGACATCATCGACGCTGAGGTTGTCGAGGATGACGCAACCGACGAGGGCGACAAGAAGTAATGACCGCCCACGA
>JBEEON010000015.1:0-14836 GCA_041191625.1 Actinomycetota bacterium
TGGAGAACCACGGTGCTTGCATCTCTATGTGGATGAGCCTGAGCGCGTCGAGGACGTTTTCGAGCTCTGGCGCAACGCGGAGGGTGAACGTGCGACCATCGTGCGTCGAGCTGACGCAATCGATTCAGGGTGGTTCGGTCAGACCACAGCGGATCATGCCCCGCGCATCGGCGACATTATTGTGCTTCCCAAAGGCATCCGCGTGTACTTCGATGAACGCGTTGCGACGAGTGGTTCGCGTGCAATGCGCGGTCACCATGGCGGAATGTCTCCCGCCGAAATGGTGGTCCCGTTGAAACGTTTCGGAGCGTTTGTTTAGTCTTCGTCGGGGCGTGCGCCGAACACAATTTCATCCCATGTAGGCATGTTCGGTCGGGTGCGACGCTGTGAGCGTGACGGAGTGGGTTCCTCGAAAACGGGGGGTTCCGTTGCGGCGGGCATGGGTTCGGGCTGTGCCTGAACGGGAGCAGCGGGTGCGGTGGGGTCAATGGGTTCACCGTCGGCGTCCAACTGGATGATCGGAATCGACCCGGTCGACGGGTGAGACGACATGGCATTGGCGCGTTCGCCTCGACGACGCTGCAGTTCCTCGAGCAGGTCGGCCGGTGCGGCGGGTTCAGCTTCGGCAACCGGTTCGGGACGTGTCACCGGCACGGCGGCGATGGGTGGCACGGGGGGAAGCGGTTCAAACTGTCCGCTGTCAAAACGAATGGGCTCGGTGGGCGCGACGACGCGCAGGGCGGGGAACAGTGACGATTCTGCCCCGTCGACTTTGGACAGTCGAACGGCCGCAGGGTTTGACGGTGTGAGGGTGAGCTTGCGCGAATCGAAGGTCCACGTTGCGTCCTCGATGACGGAACCGATCTGAGCGGACAGGGCGACAATCCATTCGTCATCGAGACGGTAGGACTGCCACCGCAGGATGGAACCACCCTGTGCCTCGAGCTTGTGCTCCAACGCTTCGGCAAAGGTCACGCCGTCGCCCATGCCGATGACCTCGACGGCTTGGGCGCGTTCCAAGATGAACCCCAGTTCGGCGATAACAGGCCCTTCGTACCGGGCCACATGATCCGTGCTCTCGCCGGTTCGTGCCGCAACCTCGGCAACAGAAAGTCCGGAACGCAACAGGGCTTGGATTTCACGGGGCGAGACTGACGAGTTCACTGCGGTCAGTCGAGGCCTTGCGGCGGGACGCGCATCCTCGGGCAGTTCGATCGTGAACATGTGACCCGAATCAGAAACGGCAGTGACCACGCCATTGTCGATTCCGATGACGGTGAGCTTCTCCACGTCGACCTCCCTTAGCCAAACTGCTTGCTTGAGAATACCGCGAATTCTGGGCAACATTGCACAACATGTTGGCTCGTTTTGCATTTTGACCAAATGTGTCGCAAACTATCCCCGCTGACTACCGTACGAAAGGCGACCGACACTATGGCGGAACGTGACCCAGACCAGCGCAAGGGCGAAGAAGATGTTGAATCTCTGCACGCGATTCAAGAGCGTGTGCCCGTAGCACGAGGCCTTTCGGATTCAGACGACGCCGATAACCCGGACAGCCTCGAAATGGGTGGCCAGGATCTGGCCAACATCGAACTTGATGTCGTCATTCTGCCCCCGCAGGCCGACGAATTCACCTGCATGGAGTGCTTCCTCGTAAAGCACCGCTCGCAGATTCACCACGAGGACAAGAAGATTGGCCTCGTGTGCATGGACTGCGCCGGCTAACTATTCGGGACCAACCCGACTTTAATCGAGCTTAGGACGCGCTGTTCAGCAGTGCGGCGAGCTCCTCGGGGCGACGTGTCGACACGAACCAGTACGGTGTCGGGTCGGCCTCATCGGTGATAGTCACCGTGATACCCGTCGGAATCCAACCGCGCAACAGCTTCCACGACAAGGCATTGTGAATCGCATCGCGCCGTTCCGTACGGGCGATGGGCCGAGCATCGGCTAACAACGATCGACTGATGCGAGCCTTGCCCGCAATCAATTCCGTGTCCGTGACCGTGACAACGGGAGCCAACACAAAAAGCCAGACTTCGGCGACCCCAAACACCAGCACCGCCCATGTGGCCGCAACGGCAACCGAGATGGGGGCAAACATTCCATAGCTCAGGGGCAGCAACAACAGCAAAGCCAGGTGGAAAGTTGCGGGCGGAGTAAGGCGTTCACGGAACAGAATCATGTATCTATCTGACCATGTAATACGCTAAACGGGTGACCGATACTCCAATGGTGCTAATTTCGGGTGCTGCCGCACCCCACTATGCGCATCCCGGAGACGCCGGAGCAGACCTGAGTTCGACGGAGAGCCTCACCCTGCAACCCGGTCAACGCGCTGCCGTAAAAACCGGTTTGCACATCGCGCTTCCTCACGGTTATGTCGCATTCGTGATGCCGCGCAGTGGGCTTGCACTGAAACACGGAATCTCACTCGTCAACTCACCGGGCACCATTGATGCTGGATATCGCGGAGAAATTGCCGTGATCATGCTCAACACGGATGCCACCAAAGCTTTCACCATCGAGCCGGGCGACCGCATCGCCCAGCTCGTCATCATGCCGGTCTCTACCGCCCAGTTTGTGGCAGTCGAGCAACTACCCGGTACCGAACGGGGCACGGGTGGTTTTGGTTCCACTGGGGTAGCCCGAAAGGACGCACAATGACCGACGACCAGAAGAGCGCTCCCGCCGATCGTTCCACGAACGGGCCACTGGACCTCTCGGAGGCAAACCCCGCGCTACCGTTCATCGACTTGGGCGCACTGCGCATTCCGCCGCGCGAGAACATGCAGATGCGACTTGAAATCGAAGAGAGCACCAAGCGCGTCGTCGCGGTCACCCTCGACCTGTCAGGGTCGACAGTGCAGTGCCAAGTTTTTGCAGCACCCCGATCGACCGGGCTGTGGAACGAAATCCGCGGTCAGGTTGCAGATCAGCTCGTGAAGCAGGGCGGTTCCTCGACCCTGACTCAGGGCGTGTTTGGTCCGGAGCTGGACGCCCGTGTGCCCGTCGCAGAGGGTGAGCCTCGTCATGTTCGATTCGTCGGAGTCGACGGACCCAAGTGGTTCTTGCGCGGCGTGATTTCTGGCCCCGCGGCCGAAGGCGGAGAAGCGGGTGCAGCGATTGAGGATGTTTTCCGTTCGCTGATCGTCTCCCGAGGCACCGAACCATTGCCCCCTCGCGAACTGCTGGCAATGCGCGTTCCCCAACAGCCTGGGGCGTAAACATGGGTAACCCTGAACGGGAAAACTCGGACGACACCACACCGGCGGACCGAATTCGTTCGTCGTCATGGTCCCAATTGGTACCGGGGGAGCAGATTGGGGCCCGCCACGTTTTTGACGCCATCGGCGGCATTCGCGGCCTCATCGAATCCATCGTTCCGGGACTCGCGTTCCTCATCGTGTACACCGTGACAACGGAACTTCAGCCGTCGGTGCTCGCGCCCGTGGCGATCGCGGCCCTGTTCATCGTCATCCGACTCATCCGTCGTGAAAACATCAGCCCCGCCGTATCGGGTGCGTTAGGTATCGCGCTCTCTGCGGGAATTGCCCTCTTTTCGGGCCGAGCCGAGGACAACTTCATCACCGGCTTCGTCATCAACGCGATGAGTGTGCTCGTCGTGGCGGCATCGATTGTTATGAAGCGCCCCCTCGTGGGAGTCATCGCGGGCGTGGTCACATCGAACTCAACGTGGCGCACCGAACCCCTCAAATTCCGCCGGGCGTTGTTGGCGTCGATTGGCTGGGTGGGAGTTTTTGGCATTCGTCTGCTGGTCGAACTGCCGCTCTATTTCAGCTCGCAAACTGAGCTTCTGGCCACAGCAAAACTGCTGTTGGGCCTCCCGTTGTACGCCCTCATGCTCTGGATTACCTGGATCCTGCTGAAGGGCGTCTTTGTCAGTGCACCCTCAGGCGAGCCACACAGCGGTGCAGACGAAACGCAATAGAATCAAAGTACGAAACTGAGGAGTACCTGTGGGTAGCATCAATACTTTTGGATCCGAGAGCGTCCTTTCCGTCAAGGGAAATGACTACCGTTACTACCGCATCGACGCGGTCGAGGGTCACGAAACACTTCCGTTCAGCCTGAAGGTTCTGTTGGAGAACCTGTTGCGCACCGAAGACGGCGCCAACATTACGGCGAGCCAGATTTCCGCACTGGGAGCATGGGATCAGAACGCACAGCCTGATACCGAAATCCAGTTCACCCCTGCACGTGTCGTCATGCAGGACTTCACCGGTGTTCCCTGCATCGTCGACCTCGCCACGATGCGCGAGGCAATGACCGCACTGGGCGGTGACGCAACGAAGATCAACCCCCTGGCTCCCGCCGAACTCGTCATCGACCACTCGGTGATCGCTGACCTCTTTGGTTCCGAGAACGCGTTCGAACGTAACGTGGAAATCGAGTACGAACGCAACGGCGAGCGCTACCAGTTCCTGCGTTGGGGTCAGACCGCGTTCGACAACTTCAAGGTGGTTCCCCCGGGAACGGGTATCGTCCACCAGGTCAACATGGAAAACCTCGCCAAGGTCGTGTACACCCGCAGCGGTGACGACGTAGTGACCGCGTTCCCCGACACCTGTGTGGGAACCGACTCGCACACCACCATGGTCAACGGTTTGGGTGTCCTGGGTTGGGGCGTCGGCGGCATTGAGGCCGAGGCTGCCATGCTGGGCCAGCCCGTGTCGATGCTCATTCCCCGCGTCGTAGGCTTCAAGCTGACCGGTGTGATTCCGTCGGCCGTGACCGCTACCGACGTCGTGCTGACCATCACCGACATGCTGCGCAAGCACGGTGTGGTCGGAAAGTTCGTCGAGTTCTATGGTGCTGGTGTCTCTCAGGTGCCCCTCGCAAACCGCGCCACCATCGGAAACATGAGCCCCGAATTCGGTTCGACCGCTGCGATGTTCCCCGTTGACGAAGTCACCGTGGACTACCTGCGTCTCACCGGCCGCCCCACCGAGACCATCGACCTCGTCGAGGCATACGCAAAGGCCCAGGGCCTGTGGCACAACCCCGACATCGAGCCTCGTTTCAGCGAGTACCTGGAACTCGACCTCTCGACCGTGGTTCCCTCGATTGCCGGCCCGAAGCGTCCCCAGGACCGCATCGAGCTGTCCGCATCCAAGGCCCAGTTCGAAAAGGACGTGCAGAACTATGTTTCTGGTGCGGCACACCACCCCGTAGAGGTGGAAGCCGACGGCAAAAACTTTGCCATCGACAACGGTCACGTCGCCATCGCCGCGATCACCTCGTGCACCAACACCTCGAACCCTTCCGTGATGCTCGCTGCCGGACTCCTGGCACGCAACGCAGTTGCACGCGGGTTGACCGCACAGCCGTGGGTAAAGACCACGCTCGCACCCGGTTCCAAGGTCGTCACCGACTACTACGAGAAGGCCGGCCTGATGGACGACCTGGAGGCCCTGGGCTTCTACCTCGTCGGTTATGGCTGCACCACGTGTATCGGTAACTCGGGTCCTCTGCACGAGCACATCTCGGAGGCAATCCAGGACAACGACCTCGCTGTTACCGCTGTCCTGTCGGGTAACCGCAACTTCGAGGGTCGTATCAACCCCGATGTGAAGATGAACTACCTCGCATCGCCGCCGCTGGTCATTGCCTATGCTCTGGCGGGCACCATGGACTTCGACTTCGACGCACAGCCCCTGGGCAAGGACGCCGACGGCAAGGACGTTTTCCTCGCGGACATCTGGCCCTCTGCCGCAGAGGTTCAGGCCACAATCGATTCCTCGATCGACACTGAAATGTTCAACCGCCAGTACGCCAGCGTATTCGAGGGCGATGAGCGTTGGCGTTCGATTCCGACCCCCGTCGGAAACGTATTCGAATGGGACGACAAGTCGACCTACGTGCGTAAGCCCCCGTACTTCGACGGTATGACCCTCGAGACGAGCCCCGTTTCGGACATCACGGCCGCTCGCGTATTGGCAAAGCTGGGCGACTCGGTGACCACCGACCACATTTCGCCGGCAGGTTCGATCAAGGCAGACAGCCCCGCAGGCCAGTACCTTGCAGCGCACGGTGTGGCTCGCGCCGATTTCAACTCGTACGGTTCGCGCCGTGGTAACCACGAGGTCATGATTCGCGGCACCTTCGCGAACATTCGCCTGAAGAACCAGCTCCTCGACGGTGTCGAGGGTGGATTCACCCGTGACTTCACCACCACCGAAGGTGCGCAGTCGTTCATCTACGACGCATCCGAGCACTACCAGGCTCAGGGCACCCCGCTGGTTATCCTCGCGGGCAAGGAATACGGTTCGGGTTCGAGCCGTGACTGGGCTGCAAAGGGAACGCGCCTTCTGGGTGTTCGTGCGGTCATCGCAGAAACCTACGAGCGTATCCACCGCTCCAACCTGATCGGTATGGGTGTCATTCCGCTGCAGTTCCCCGCGGGCCAGAACGCTGACTCGCTGGGCCTGGACGGGACCGAGGAATTCGCGTTCCACGGCATCGAGGCGCTCAACGACGGTGTTACCCCCGAAACTGTGCGTGTCGTGGCGTCGCCCTCGGCTCACTCTGTTGCCGGCAAGCCGACCATCGAATTCGATGCTGTCGTGCGCATCGACACCCCCGGTGAAGCGGACTACTACCGCAACGGTGGCATCCTCCAGTACGTTCTGCGTTCACTGGTCTAAACATGGGTCTTGATTCCATTCGGACCCCCGAGGACCTGCGCGCCCTCGGGTGGTCCGAACTGGAATCGTTGGCCGACGAAATTCGTGAATTTCTGATCCAGAAAGTCGCCGTTACGGGCGGTCATCTGGGTCCCAATCTGGGTGTCGTCGAACTGACGATTGCGATTCACCGAGTCTTTTCGTCACCCCAGGATCCCATCATTTGGGACACGGGTCACCAGTCCTATGTGCACAAGCTGCTGACGGGTCGCCAGGATTTCAGCCACCTGCGTGAAGCGGGTGGACTCGCGGGATACCCGCAGCGTTCGGAATCGGTTCACGACGTCGTGGAAAGCTCCCACGCATCGAGTTCGCTGTCATGGGCGGACGGAATCTCGAAAGCTTTCGAGATGACGGGTCAGGACGACCGCACCGTCGTCGCCGTCGTCGGTGACGGTGCTCTCACGGGCGGCATGACGTGGGAAGCACTCAACAACATTTCGCACGACAATTCACGCCGTTTGGTACTCGTCGTCAACGACAACGGTCGTTCGTATGCACCGACCATCGGAGGAATTTCCCGGTTCCTCAGCGAAGTCCGCACGCGTCCCACCTATCGCAGCCTTCACCACCTGTCGTGGGCAATCGCGCGACGATTGGGTGGACCCGCTCGAGCGTTCTATCGCGGCGTTCGAGGCGGCATCCACGGATTCCTGTCACGCTTCAGCAACAACGAGTCACTGTATTCGAACCTCGACATCAAATACATTGGCCCCGTTGACGGTCACAACATCAAGGACGTCGCCCGCGCCTTGGAGCAGGCACGCGACTATGGTTCCCCCACAATCGTGCACGTCATCACAGAAAAGGGTCACGGTTACGAACCGGCACGGTCGCACGTCGATGACCAGTTCCACGCGATAGGTCAATTTGACCCTGCGACGGGCAAGCCCGTCTCGGGCGGTGGGCCCTCGTGGACCGGCGTTTTCGCCAACGAACTCGTCTCCATCGGCGAGGAACGCCCCGAAGTCGTCGCGATGACGGCGGCAATGCTGCGACCGACAGGTCTCGACAAATTTGCGGACCGTTTCCCCACCCGAGTATTCGATGTCGGAATCGCGGAACAGCACGCCGTCACCAGCGCCGCCGGCCTCGCATTCGGCGGATTGCACCCCGTTGTCGCCGTGTATGCCACGTTCATGGGACGCGCATTCGATCAGGTGCTCATGGATGTTGCCCTGCACAAGGCGGGTGTCACCTTCGTACTCGACCGTTCGGGCGTCACCGGTCCCGATGGGGCGAGCCACCACGGAATGTGGGACCTCGCAATGCTGCAAATTGTGCCGGGAATCCGCATTGCCGCACCCCGTGACGAATTGACCCTGCGTGCCGAACTGCGTGAAGCTGTATCGGTAACCGATGCCCCGACGGTGATCCGTTTCCCCAAGGGGTCGGTTCCCGCGTCAATTCCTGCCGTGCGCACCCTTGACGATGGTGTTGACGTGCTGCACGAATCTGCGTCTCCCGACGTCCTCATCGTCGGCATCGGCGCAATGGTTCCCGATGCCCTGCGAGTGGCAGAAATTCTGTCCGGACACGGCATCGGATCGACGGTGGTCGACCCCCGCTGGGTGATCCCCGTGCCCTCCAGCATCGTGAGTCTGGCTGCACGCCACCGCATTGTTGTGTCTATTGAGGACGGCATCCGCGTCGGTGGTGTCGGAACTCGAATCCGGCAGGACCTTCGCGCAGCAGGAGTAGACACCGCTGTGGACGAGCTCGGATTGCCCGACGAATTCCTCGAACACGACACCCGCGAAAACATCCTCGATCGCGTGGGGCTCACCCCCGAGAAAATCGCCGCCAACCTGTTGTCACAGTTGCGCGGAGAAAAAGTTCCCCACGCAAAACCCGTCGATTAGGACGAAGCGGCCCCACGGATTGGGGGAGTGTGGAATGTGCCACCGAACGTGCGCTGAGAGGCCCCACAACGGTCGAGGTATGGGGTCAACCCGCCCAAGTGCAGAGGCCAGCCCGCTCCCAAAATCATGCACAAATCGATGTCCTCGGCGCTGTGAACGACGTTCTCATCGAGCATGATGCGCACCTCACGGGCGAGCGAGTCAACCAAGGCGCCATAGACCTGTGCCGTGGTCGAAGGCTGTGTGCCCATCGACGACAGGCGCACTGCCTCGGCACTGAAACCTGATCGTTTTCCCGAGTCATCCCGGTCGAACAGGCCCGAGCCGTCGGCGAGTGCATGCAGGTTTCGAGACGTGTAGAACCGTTCGGGGGCGTAACCGGCCATCGAGTCGAGGACATGAGCCCCCACCTTGAGACCAATCAGGTCGAGGAGGACGAACGCGTTCATCGGAAGACCCAGGGGTGC
The DNA here is from genome assembly GCA_041191625.1 of Actinomycetota bacterium. GTDB lineage: Bacteria > Actinomycetota > Actinomycetes > Actinomycetales > Microbacteriaceae > MWH-TA3. The sequence goes on from JBEEON010000015.1 coordinate 9,040, forward strand.
CATCGCCTCAATGATCGTGTCGACTTCGGTCCCATTGTCGAATGCGCGCATCGCTTCACCCAGGAAAACCCCGAGCAGTCGGTTGACGACAAAACCGGTCGCGTCGGATGTGATGACCGCTGTTTTGCGCAGTGAACGAGCCAGCGACAATGCCGTGGCCAGAGTGATGTCGTTGGTCTCGGGAGCGTTCACAATTTCGACCAGCGGCATCACCGCGACGGGGTTGAAGAAATGGAATCCCACGAGCCGTTCGGGTCGTTGCAGCACAGACGCCATATCGGCAACCGACAGAGAGGACGTGTTTGTCGCGAGGATTGCGTCAGCCGAAATCACGTGTTCCACGCGTCGGAAAACGTCCTGTTTGACACCCAATTCTTCGAAAACCGCCTCGATTACCAGATCGCAGTCGTGGAAGTCGGCGATATCGACAGTGCCCGACACCATGCCCGCGAAACGGTTGAGCTCGTCCGATGTGACGGCGCCACGGGAGTGCAGTGTCGCCATCTCGCCGTGCATGTACGACAGGCCTTTGTCGATTCGATCCTGCGACACGTCGGTGATGATGACGGGTACGCCGAGGCGTCGTGCGAACAACATGGCGAACTGACTAGCCATAAGACCGGCGCCAATCACACCAACCTTGCGGATGGGTCGTGCCAGGGCGGCGTCGGGTGCGCCATGCGGAGATTTGGCGTGTTTGTTGATCAGCGTAAAACCGTACAGTGATGCACGGAACTGATCCGACACGATCATGTCGGAGAGTGCTTCGTCTTCGCGGATGAATGCTGCGTCCCTGTCATCGTCTTTCGCTGCGGCGACGAGGTCCAAGGCCCGAGTGACAGAGAGTGATGGTACGCCGACCTTGTCGGTGATTTCTTTGCGCTTCAGTGCCACGGCGGCATCCCAGGTAACGGTTCGTTCGACCTTTCCGGGGCGGTATGGCCGCGAGACGATTTCGCCACCGATTACGCGGTCGGCCCACTCCAGCGAATCCTCGATGAATCGAACCGAGCCAAACATCTCGTCGGCGATTCCCAAGTCCTTGATCTGGCGCGCATCGAGCATGCGGTTGTTGCGGGCGGGGTTGTCGATAATCACGTTCAACGCCTTGTCGACACCGATGAGGTTCGGCAGCAGGAATGCGCCTCCCCAGCCGGGTACCAGCCCCAGATACGTTTCCGGAAGGGCCATATTGCGCGCTGCGCTCGATACCGTCCGGTAGTGCGCGTTCAACGCTACCTCCAGCCCCCCGCCGAGTGCCGTGCCGTTGATGAACGCAAAGCTGGGAACGCCCAGGGTGGCCAATTTGCCCAACGCGTAGTGTCCGAGGCGGGCCACCGTCGTCGCTGCTGACTTGTCGGGAAGCGCACCCATCAGACCCAGATCTGCTCCCGCAGCAAGAACCCCGTCAACGCCGGTGATCGCGACTCCACTGATGGAACGTTCGGCTGCTCGTGTCGCGAGCTCGTCCAATGCATCCGCCAATTCGAGCAGGCCGCGCGGGCCGAGTGTGGCGGGTCGCCTCGGGCCTAGACCGTTGTCCAAGGTCACGAGTGCCAGAACACGACCGCTGGGCAAGCGCACGTCACGCACAAATGTGTGGGTGACGGTTTCCGTGGGCGTCAGGTCAATCAGACGAGTGACTTCCGCCTCGTTCATGCCTGAGCACCGCGAAAATTGGGGTTTTCCCAGACGATTGTTCCACCCTGACCGAGCCCCACACACATGGTGGTGATGCCGTACCGAACATCGGGTCGGATGGCGAACTGCTCGGCGAGTTGAATCATGAGACGCACGCCGCTGGAGGCCAGAGGGTGACCGAATGCGATGGCTCCACCCCACGGGTTGACGCGCGGGTCGTCATCGGCGATTCCGTAGTGATCGAGCAATGACAACACCTGTACGGCAAACGCCTCGTTGGCTTCGATGATGCCAATGTCCTCAATTGTCAGCCCGGCCTTGGCCAATGCCTTTTCTGTGGCGGGCACGGGGCCGAGTCCCATCAGGTCGGGTTCCACACCGGCGAACGCAAAGGAGACCATGCGCATTTTGGGGTGTAGCCCAAATTCGCGCACTGCATCGTCACCGGCCAGCAGCGCCACCGTGGCGCCGTCGGTCAGCGGAGACGCGTTACCGGGAGTGATGTTGCCGTGCTCACGGAACGGAGTCTTCAGGCCCGCGAGACCGTCGAGCGTGGTTCCGGGGCGCAACTGTTCGTCCCGATCGACCAGAGTGACACCCGACAATGTTTCCACGGCAACGGGCACGAGGTGCGGCTGAATGTGACCCTGCTCATAGGCCGCAGCGGCCTTGAGCTGTGAACGCAGGGCGAATTCGTCGCTGCGCTGTTTGGTGAGGTGGGGGAGTCGATCATGCAAATTTTCTGCGGTGTACCCCATGTTCAGTGCGGCGTGGGTAAAAATTCCTTCGGCCAGAAAACGGGGGTTTGCGTGCTCCGCGAAATTCATGGGGTGGCGGCCCATGTGTTCGACGCCGCCGGCGAGGGCCAAATCGTAGGAGCCCATTCCAATGGCGGAACCCATCGTGGTGACCGCAGTCATTGCGCCCGCACACATGCGGTCGATAGCAAAGCCGGGAACGGTTTCGGGGATGCCCGCTAAAAGGCCAACCGTGCGACCCAACGTGAGCCCCTGGTCGCCCTGTTGCGTCGTTGCGGCGATTGCGATGTCATCGATGCGGTCAGCGGGAACCGTGGGGTTACGGTTCATCAAACCCACGACGGCTTTCACCATCAGGTCGTCTGCCCGCACCGACCAATACGCGCCCTTTTCACCGGCACGAGCGAAGGGGGTGCGAACACCATCCACAAAATAGACGTTGGCCACGGAAATGCCTCCTTGCATCGTGGTGCAGAACACTCAACCGTGGTCCGCTTTATTCCTCAATCTTAGGGTTTTTATCGCCACTTGCGGTGATGGCCTCGGCAATCAGCCACGCGGTCGCTTCGACCTGCCACGGGCGTGCGCCCGACTCTGTCAAATGGGCGGCAACTGCGAGCGGGTCTGCGGGCACCGGCGGTTCCCAGCAAATCTTGCGCACAAAATCGGGGGTCAACAGATTTTCCACCGGAATTTCGCGCTGTTCTGCTTCCGCGAGCAAAACCTCACGGACGGATGTGAAACGGGCGAAGGCATCGGGGTGCCGATCCTTCCAGTTCCTCGGGTTCGGCAAGCCAACGGAAGCCCCACGAATCGCGGGAAGATCTTTGGTCGTCGTGCCGTCCTGAATGGCCTTCCACCAGCGGGGAAGCTCCGTGCGGCTAAAACGGCCATGGAACTGGCGCAACGATGCTAACTGGTTGACCGTGGTGGGTTCGGCCAGAACGGCGGCAATGATGGACGATTCCGGCAGAACGCGTCCGGGTGCGATATCGCGTTCACGAGCGAAATCATCCCGGGCACGCCACAGCTCACGCGCGATTGCCAGATTTCGTTGGCCTCGAACGGATTGAAGGCCCGACATGCGGCGCCAGGGTTCGGCCTTGGGCGGTGCGGGTTTCCACTGAGTCAAGTGATGGAATTCTTGTTCCGCGATCGACCATTTGTCCGCCTGCACAAGCCGTTCACAGACCGCATCGCGCAGAGCGGGGAGAACCTCCACATCCAGTGCCGCGTAGTGCAGCCATTCCTCGGGGAGGGGTCGAGTAGACCAGTTTGCGGCGGAGTGTTCCTTCGCGAGATGCAAACCGAGAAGTTCGGCGACGACGGTACCCAGGCCCACGCGGGGGAGCCCCAAAAGCCTTGAGCCCAACTCGGTGTCAAAAATCCGCGTCGGGACAAGACCCAGTTCCGCGAGGCATGCGAGGTCCTGCGTCGCGGCATGGAAAATCCACTCCTCGTCGCCAATCACATCCATCAGCGGCGACAGATCCTTGAGCGCAACGGGGTCAAAAAGGTGTGTGCCGCCTCCGCGACGGCTGACCTGGATCAAATATGCGCGTGCCGAATACGTGAAACCACTGGCGCGTTCCGCATCCACGGCGACGGGACCGTGGCCGTGGGACAGCTCGTCCAGAGCGGCAACAAAGTCATCATCGGTGTCCACCACATGCGGGGGACGGGCCACCGTTGCAGCGGGCAACGGTGCGTCGGCTAGCGGCTCGTTAATGGGACAACACCATCCGGAAGTGGGGGAAAACCTGCCAGCGTGCACACAAATTCGGCCCAGGCTTCGACATGTGCCTGAAAGTTGTCATCCGTCGGCGACCACGAGGCGCGAATTTCGAGTTGAGAACCCCGGCCCTGAGCGGCCATTTCGCCGAACCCCGTCGACACAACCTTGGTCACGGTTCCCGAGGTGCGATCGAATCCCGCGCCGTGTGCGGCAAGGGACTCCAACAACCAGGCCCACGCGACATCCACGACGAGCATTTCGTCGCCGATATCGGTCTCAAGAGGGGCTTGAGCGAACAAAATCGCGCGTGAACGCCCGCCCCAGCCCGCCGGTTCTTCGGGGTTGTCCAGCAACACGAGACGGCCGGTTCCCCGGTCAAAATTTCCGACCCCACCGGTGACGTCGCCCATGAACGCGATTGCGCCGGGAGCCAAATTTGTGGGGGCAGCAATCTCGTGTGCGTTGAGGTCCTTCGAGATGTGTGCTGCGCGAGCAGATTCGCTGGCGCGTGCAAAAAAGTCGGTCTCGAGGTTCACGCCATCAGACTATTGTCGGCGCGAAATTCCACAGCCGAGGCGCGCCGCTAGGACTCGTAAACGGTGACCAAATGTGAGTTCCGAATGTGAACCGCGCCGTACACAAAACCGTCATCGTCGTGAGCTTCTAACAGCGGTGCACCGGATTCCGGGATGGGGCACGCGACCCCCGAATCGCCCGAAACATCGGGTGCGATGGTCTGGTACCAACGATCGATCATGTTCGACGCCAGCAGTGTCGACAGAATGTCGGCGCCGCCCTCGCAGAGGATGCGCCTATATCCCATTTCACGCAGTGCGTGGATTATGTCGTCACCGCTCAGCAGCGGGATGTGGACGACCTCACAATCGCCGTCACTGGAGTCATTTCGGTCGGTTGTGATCATGATCAGTCCCGCTTCGGCCCGTTCCACAGCGCCCTCGGGCGGGACGCTGGATCGTGACACGATAGCAACGGGAATATCGCGGGGGATGGCATGCGGTTCGCTCCGGACCGTCTGTGCGCCGAGCAACACAATGTCGGCACACGAACGCAGCACTCGCAAAATTCGGCGGTCGTATCCACCCGTCAAATCGGCGCTGGTGCCAGACGAACCGACCATCTGCCCGTCTTCGGTGGTGATGACGTTGGACCAGACCCACTCGATATCGTCCGATTCCACCCACAGGTCCGCGAATTCGTCAAAAGATTCCAGTTCGGCCGAGAACGGGTAGTCCATGTGTAGTGTCATGTAACCATTCTCTCGCGGGTAGGCTGATGGGGTTCACGGAAGGTTGAATTGGTGTCAGAAATTCGGTTGGTCGAGCGTTTTCCGCAGTTAACGACCGCACAAATGTTGGCGCACCTTGTTCCGCCGCCCCAATTCCACAACGCCAGCTTCGACAGCTATGTCCCGGACGACGAATACCCCACACAGGCGTCGACCCGAGACGTGGTTCGGAACTTCTTTGCGAAACCGAAATCGGCGGGATTGTTCGGAAAGGCCGTTCCCGTCGCCGCAGGAATCTACCTTGACGGGGGATTCGGTGTCGGTAAAACTCACCTCCTTGCCTCCGCTTTCCACCTGGCGAAGGGTCGAAAATATTTCGGTACGTTCATCGAATACACGGCATTGGTTGGCGCATTG
>JBEEON010000016.1:0-3203 GCA_041191625.1 Actinomycetota bacterium
CGGCCATGGCCTCGAGGAAACGGTCCGCGACATCGACGGTCACAAGGCGCACACCGGTCGCGGCGACAAAGTCACGTTCGACCTGCTCGCGTTCGCCGGTGCGCAGCAGGCCGTGATCGACAAACACGCAAATCAGCTGGTCGCCGACGGCCTTGTGCACGAGCGCTGCGGCGACGGCAGAGTCGACACCACCCGACAAACCACAGATGACGAGGTCGTCGCCGACCTGTTCGCGGACCTTGGCGACCTGTTCGTCGATGACGTTGCCGCTGGTCCAATCGGGGGCGATTCCCGCACCGTTCCAGAGGAAGTTTTCCAAGGCGCGCTGCCCAAACTCGGAGTGCAGAACCTCGGGGTGCCACTGCACACCGAACTGGCGCGCCTCGGCGTTTTCAAAAGCAGCAACGGGGGTGACGGCGGTCGAACCGGTGACGGTGAAGCCGGGAGGAGCGGTCTCGACGCGGTCGCCGTGGCTCATCCAGGTCTGCTGGGTCTCGGGCTGGCCGTGGAACAGCACGCCCTCGGTCACCGTGGTTTCGGTGGCGCCGTATTCGCGCAAACCGGTGTTCGAGACCTCGCCGCCCAGGGCCTGTGCCATGACCTGGAAGCCATAGCAAATACCCATCACGGGCACGCCCAGGTCAAAGATTGCGGGGTCGAGGTTCGGCGAACCGGGCTCGTACACGCTCGACGGGCCACCCGACAGGATGATCGCCAACGGCTGCTTCTCGGCAACTTCGGCGGCCGACACGGTGTGCGGGACGATTTCGGAATACACGTGAGCTTCGCGCACGCGACGGGCAATCAGCTGGGCGTACTGTGCGCCGAAATCTACGACGAGTACGGGACGGTGGGTCGTCATGCGTTGGACTCCAGAGTGTTGTTGACGATGGTGCGCACACGGCGCTCGGTGAAGAACGAAAGGAACGGGATCACGCCGCCGGCGGCGAGGACGGGGAACCACATGGTGGACCAGCGCATGGCCGACCAGATGCGGAAGCAGCCGAACAGGTAGGCGACATAGAACCAGCCGTGGATGATGAGGATCCAGGTGGACACGTTGACGCTGGTCGACGGGATGGTGCCGGTCGGGGTCAACGCGAGGAAACCGAACGCTCCGCCCGCCTCGATTTCGACACCGCCGAAGTATTTGAGGATCATCTCGAAGGTCAACAACAGCAGCATTCCGCCGGTGATGTACGAGGTGATGCGGTAAAACTTTTCCGCGGAACGGACCGTCTGTGCGTCTTTCGCCATGCCCTTAATCCTAGTTGTCGGCCAGAGGCTCGGCCGAGCCGCCTGCGTCGTCGGGGTCGTTTTCGCGTTCCACCGCGTCGAGCACGATGCGGTACCAGAAGTACAGCGCGAACCCGGCAAAGAACACCCATTCCGCCGCATAGAAGATGTTGAGCCAATTCAGCGACGAATCGAATTGGGGCGGCAGGGTTTCGATGCTCGCCAACGGCGCGGGGGCGTCTTCCATTGCCAGGAAACCGCCGTACATGCGGTCGCATGGCCACAGGTTGATCAGGTCGGGGGTCGCCACGACGGTGGTGCGGCCGTGCATGTAGTCGCCTTCGCTGGCGGCTTCGGTGGGCACGATTCGCCCCTGGATGGTGGTCGGCTCACCCGAGCCGGTGGCGGTGAAGCCCGCAGCTGCGGATTCGGTCCCCCATCCCACGGCGACGGGCAGGCACGCGCCGCCCTCGGTGACAAAGTTCCGGACCACCCATGCACCGGGCTCGCTGATCTGTTTGCGGTCCTCGACGACGACGAAATCGTCCGCCCACGCACCCGACACGATCACCCGACGACCGCCCGCTTCGGCCGATACCGGCTGCTGGGGTGCCGCGACATCCGTCAGCTGCACCGGGTTTTCGGAGTCAACAACTATTACGGTCGCCTGTTCGACCGCCCGAGCGATCTGCCACTGGCTCAGCAGCACAAAAATTCCGGCGAGCGCCAACACGAACGCCAGCACGCCCAACCACTGTGGGCGTCGTGCCATCTGCCACCAGGTCACCATCAGCAGGATGACGGCGAGACGACCACGTCGACTCGCTGGAACTCCTTGACATCGCTGTAACCGGTGGTCGCCATCGAACGCTTCAGCGCACCCATCAGATTGGACTGGCCGGAGGCCTGACGCGCGGGGCCGTACAGCACCTCGGACATGTCACCGACCTGGCCGACCCACACGCGGTTGCCGCGGGGAAGTTCCTCGTGGTACGCCTCTTGGCCCCAGTGCCAGCCCTGACCGGGGGCATCGGTTGCACGAGCAAGGGTGGTGCCCAGCATGACGGCGTCAGCACCCATGGCGATGGCCTTGATAATGTCGCCGCTGGTGCCCAGACCGCCATCGGCAATCACGTGCACGTAGCGTCCGCCGGACTCGTCCATATAGTCACGGCGAGCGCCCGCCACATCGGCTACGGCGGTGGCCATGGGAGCCTGGATTCCCAGTGCGGTGCGCGTCGCACCCGCGGCTCCGCCACCGAAACCGACGAGCACACCGGCAGCGCCGGTACGCATCAGGTGCAATGCCGCGGTGTAGGTGGCAGCGCCACCGACGATGACGGGCACGTCGAGCTCATAGATGAACTTCTTCAGGTTGAGGGGCTCCACACCAGCGGACACGTGTTCCGCGCTGACCGTGGTGCCGCGGATGACGAACAGGTCGACGCCCGCCTTGACGACAACGTCGCTGAGTTCCTGCGTGCGCTGCGGGCTCAAGGCGCCGGCCACCGTCACACCGGCATCACGGATTTCCGCCAGACGACGGGTGATCAGTTCCGGCTTGATGGGCTCCGAGTACAGCTTCTGCATCGCAGCGGTGGACTGTTCGGCGGGCAGTTCGCGAATGCTGGCGAGCACCTCGTCGGCGTTCTCGTAGCGGGTCCACAGTCCCTCGAGGTTCAGCACACCGACACCACCGAGCTGGCCGATGCGGATCGCGGTCGCGGGCGACACAACCGAGTCCATGGGCGCAGCCATCACGGGGATGTCAAACTTGTGCGCGTCGATAGTCCAGCCGAGGCTCACAACGCCCTGGTCGCGGGTGCGACGGCTGGGCACCACGGCAATGTCATCAAAGCTGTATGCGCGGCGCGCGCGCTTGGCGCGACCGATTTCAATTTCCGACATAGTTCGGACCTAACGCTTGTAGTTGGGTGCTTCGACAACCATCTGGATGTCGTGCGGGT
>JBEEON010000017.1:0-3115 GCA_041191625.1 Actinomycetota bacterium
CGAGAGAGGCGTGTCAGTCTCATGGGTGCTCCTACAGGTTGTCCAGGGCGCCGGTGCGTCGCACGGCTGCGAGGTAAACAAAGATGATGGTGATGGGGATCAACGCCACCGCGGCGGCGAGTGGCAGGTTGTTGGCTGTTCCCACGTTCTGGTACACCAGCGTGCCCAGCATTTGGGTGGCGCCTCCGACGATTTTCACCGAAATGTAATCGCCCAGAGTCAGCGAGAAACTGAAGATGGAACCGGCGACGATGCCGGGAACGATCATGGGGACGACGATGTGACGGAACGTGGTTCCCGTCTTTGCGCCCAGGTCGCTTGACGCTTCGAGGATCGAGTTGGGGACGCGGTCAAACGCGGTAAAGATGGGCAAAATCACAAAGGGCAGCCACAGGTAGGCGAGGGTCAGCACGGTGCCCTCGAAGCCGTAACCGGGGCCCGCGCCTCCGAAGAATGACAGCACCGAGTCGAGGGGTCCGTCCTCGGACAGCACGCTGCGCCAGGCATACGCCTTCACCAGGTAGGAGGCCCACAGCGGGGTGAGGATGGCGATAAGGATCCAGCGCTGCGTGCGCTGTGTGGCGACCTTGGCCATGAAGAACGCGATGGGGAGTGCGATGAGGATATCGATGACGGTCACCAGCAGTGCGGCACCGAGGGTGCGCAGAGTGACGGCCTGATACACGGCCCCGGTCAGCACGGTAATGATGTTGTCGAGCGACCAGTCGATGACGATTTCGCCGGTAAACGAATCAACCGTCCACAGTGCGGTGATCAGCAGTGCGGCGAGGGCCGCGATGTACACCAACCCCAGCCAGAACAGCGGGGCGGACAGCAGCAACGCGAGGCGAACCTTGGCGTGACGGTACAGAAAGACGGAGCCCCGCCGGGCCACGGAATCGCGGGGTTGCGAAACCGTAGCCCGGTCGGGCAGGGACGGCTGAATCGTTGTCGTCACTGTGCTGCTCCTACTTTCTGGGGGCTAACTAGCCCTTGATTTCCTGCCATGCAGCGGTCCATGCTGCATAGTCGGTGCAGACGGCGTCGGTGCGACCGTCAACACATTCGGCAATCGGGGTGGTCCAGTACCAGATCTTCTCTGCGTATGCAGCGTCACCGGCGTGGAATGCGTCGCAGTCCTCGCGGTAGTTGCAGGCTTCCTGGCTGGAGGGTGCCTCACCGAAGTATCCCGTGGCCATTGCGTTGGTCTCGGGGTCGGCGATGTGGTCAAGCCACATGTAGGCACAGTTGGGGCTTGCGGCCTCGGATGCAACCATCCAGGTGTCCGACCAACCGGTGGCGCCTTCCTCGGGGAGGACGGCTTCGACGGGTGCGCCTTCGCCCTGGAGGACGTTGGTGATGACCTGCCATGAGGTTCCGATGACCGAGTCACCCGAGGTGAAGGCCTGAGCCTGCAGCAGGTAGTCCGACCAGTATTCGCCCACCATGCCGCGCTGGACCTTCAGCAGGTCGACGGCTGCAGCGAGCTGGGTTTCGTCGAGTGCGTAGGGGTTGGTGATTCCCAGTTCGGGCTTCGTCGACATCAGGTACAGTGCTGCGTCGGCGATGTAGATGGGGGAGTCGTACGAGGTGATCTTGCCTGCGTAGGGCGAGTCAGCTTCGAAGACTGCAGCCCACGAGGTGGGTGCGGGGTCGACAATGTCGGTGCGGTACTGCAGCAGGTTTGCGCCGTAACCGTGGGGGACACCGTAGGACTGTCCGTCGACCGAGTTCCATTCCTTGTTCTTCAGGAAGTCAAAAACGCCGGCGTAGTTGGGGATCAGGTCGGTGTTGACCGGTGCGACGTCACCCGATGCGATGAGGCGCAGGGTCGCGTCTCCACTGGCGGCTACCACATCGTATTCGCCAGTTTTCATGAGGTTGACGGCTTCGTCCGAGGTGCCGTAGGTCTTTACGGTCACTTCACAGCCGGTTGCTTCTTCGAACGGGGTTACCCAGTCGTATTCGGGGTAGGTGCTGCCGTCTTCGACGTAGCCGGGCCACGCGAGGATCGATACTGCGCCTTCTCCTTCACCGAGTTCGGTGGGCATGCCTGCGCCGTTTCCACCGGTTCCCGAGGTGCCACAGCCCGCGAGGACGACGATCGATGCGACCGCGAGTCCAGCGAGCCCTGCGCGGCGTGTCATTGCTGAACGCATTGCTTTCTCCTTCTGTTGTGTTGGTGTTGCTGTCAGTGAAGCTCAACCAGGCTTGCGGCCTGGAAGTGTGCGGTGACGGCGTCGCCGCGGCGGTGTTGCACGCCGGCTTCGTCGTCATTGGGTTCGAGCGCCGAGATGCGCTTGCCGTGTTCGAGGTCGACCACGATGCGCGTGGATGCGCCGAGGAAGATGGTTTCGGCGACGACTCCGTTGAGGGCGATGCTGCCGCGGGGCGCTTTCCCGGGTGCGGTGAGCATGATTTTTTCGGGACGGATCGAGCAGGCCCCGGAGCGTCCCAGAAGTGTGGTGGCCTGTTCTGCGGTGAACACGTTCGAGGTGCCCACAAAGTTGGCGACGAATTCGCTGGTGGGGTTGCGGTACACGTCTTCGGCGGTGCCGAGCTGCACGACTTTTCCGTCGTTGAAGACGGCGATGCGGTCGCTGAGTGTGAGGGCTTCTTCCTGGTCGTGGGTGACGAAGATGAAGGTGATGCCCAGTTTGCGCTGGATTTCTTTCAGTTCGACCTGCATTTGTTCGCGCAGTTTCAGGTCGAGTGCACCGAGTGGCTCGTCGAGAAGCAGGACCTTGGGCTGCACGACGATGGCGCGCGCGAGGGCGACACGTTGGCGTTGTCCGCCCGAGAGTTGGCTGGGTTTGCGGTCGCCGTATCCGCCGAGTCGCACCATGTCGAGTGCGTCCGCGGCCTGCTTGGTGCGTTCCGCGAGGTTGATTCCGCGCACGCGCAACCCGTAGGCGACGTTTTCCAGCACGCTCATATGGGGGAACAGCGCGTAGTCCTGGAATACGGTGTTGACGTCACGGTCGAAGGGGGCTGATGCGGTGACGTCTTTGCCGAACAGTTCGACTGTTCCGCTGGTGGGTTGTTCGAACCCAGCGATCATGCGCAGCACGGTGGTTTTTCCGGATCCCGAGGGGCCGAGCATGGAGAAGAATTC
>JBEEON010000018.1:0-4216 GCA_041191625.1 Actinomycetota bacterium
AGCGTCACGGCAAGGCCTGGCACCTGTTCACCGTATGGTCCTCGCCCAACCTCGAGTTCGCGACCATCTTCGTCGGAATGCTCGGAGTCATGTACTTCGGACTCAGCTTCTGGCAGGCCGCCCTCGCCATCGCCGTCGGTAACGGTCTCGGCGTCATCACCCACGGTTGGCTCTCGACCTGGGGCCCGAAGCTCGGCGTCCCCCAGATGGTCCTCAGCCGCACCGCATTCGGTCGCATCGGAAACGCACTGCCCTCGGCACTCGTCGTCGTCACCGCAGGTGTGGGCTGGTTCGCCGTCAATTCGCTCTCGGGCGCATTCGCGCTCTCGAGCATGTCGGGCATTGACATCACCATCGCTCTGCTGATCATCGCTGCAGCACAAATCGTGATCGCCCTCATCGGCCACAACTTCATCCACGTTTTTGAGCGCTACGCGTTCTATGTGCTGCTCGTCGTGTTCGCCATCGCAACCATCGCGATCTTCACCAGCGCAAACCTCGGCGCAGCCCCCATGGACTCGGACAACCCCGTCCCCGACTTCGTAGGATTCACCCTGACCGCCGGTGCCGCATACGGCTACACCGCAGGCTGGACCCCCTTCGCTTCGGACTACACCCGTTACCTGCCCGCGAACACCAACTCGCGCCAGCTGGGCTGGGCTGCAGCACTGGGAATGTTCTTCTCGACCACCATCCTCATGTCGGTCGGTGCAGCATTCGTCACCATCGTCACCGGCGCCGTCTACGACGAGAACGTCAACCCCACCTCGCTGTTCGCCGACACCCTGTCGGCTTCGGTCGGTGCATGGTTCGCGCCCATCGTCCTGCTGTGCATCGCCGTGGGTTCGGTCTCGGCCAACGTGCTCAACATCTACTCGGGCTCGCTGTCGATCCTCGCAGCTGGCGTCAAGCTCGGTGCAAAGACTCGTCGCGCCATCGTGGCACTCGTCTCGGGTGTCGTCGGTACCCTCGTCGCATTCTCGGCAATCGGAGACCTGGGACACGCCTTTGAAGGCTTCCTCCTCGTCGTGGCCTACTGGGTTGCACCGTGGTTGGGCATCGTCGTCGTTGACCGCCTGCTGCGCAAGGGTCAGGACATCAGCGGCCTGATCGCCGAAGGCTCGAAGCACGAAAACCTCGCCGGTCTGATCGCTCTGATCGCCGGTGCCGGCTTCGGCATCTGGGGCTTCGCCAACCAGGTCCTGTACACCGGACCCATCGCTGCGGCATACCCCATCGGTGACCTCGCAGCACCCGTCGGCTTCTTCACCGCAGCCGCCATCTATGCAGTGCTGTTCAAGGCACTGAAGAAGTAACACCACTCACACGGAAGGCCTCGGCTATGGACTACACAATCGGTCAAATTTTCGTCACCGACGAAGAAAAGATGCAGGTTGCCATAGCCGAGGCCGTTTCCGGTGCGTCCGAGGGCGGAATCCCCATCGGCGCCGCACTGTTCGACGAAAACCATCGACTGTTGGGCAGCGGACATAACCTGCGCGTACAGGACGGTGACGCCTCGATGCACGGCGAAACGAGCGCATTCCGCAACGCGGGCCGCCAGCGCAGCTACGCCAAAGTAACCCTCGCAACCACGCTGTCACCCTGTTGGTACTGCTCGGGCCTGGTACGTCAGTTCGGCATTGGTCGCGTGCTCGTCGGTGACGACATCAACTTTATGGGCGGTCAGGACTGGATCGCCGAACACGGTTGCGATGTGACCGTGATGAACCAACCCGAACTTGTCGCCATGATGGCCGCGTTCATCGAGGACAACCCCACCCTCTGGAATGAGGACATCGGGGTCGACTAGTCCCGGTTGCTATCGAGCCGTCGAGGCGCGAGCAACCAGTGTGGGTTCGTGCACGATGCTGACTCGTGCTTCTGCGGCGGCGTCTCCAGCAGCGTCCGCCATTCTGGTCAAAGCCTGACGAGCCGCCGATCGCCCCAGCTCGATGCTGTGCGGATCAACCGTGGTCAACGCAATCACGGGCGCCTGGCTCAGCGACGTGTTGTCATACCCCACCACCGCAATGTCCTTGCCGGGTCGCAGCCCGCGCAACACGATGGCGTCAAGCACACCCAGTGCCGTCTGGTCGTTGTGTGCGAAAAACGCGGTGGGTGGGTGCGGTGAATCCACGATGAGTCCCGCGGCGACCTCGGCGTCGTGACGGTCATAGGTGACCGGAACAATTCGAGGCTCGAGTCCCGCTGCGGTGATCGCCTCGAGATATCCACGCTGTCGCCCCTGATATCCCTGGGTTTGCGGGTTCGAGAGAAACACAATGTTGGTGTGGCCGGATTCGATCAGGTGTGCTGTCGCGATGGTGCCACCGGCGACATCGTCGGCGCACACTGAATCGATTCCCGGCACATCACGGGTCACGCTGATCAGCGGCGTTCCCTGAGCAACGGCGCGAACCTCAGAATCGGTCATCATCAAACCTGCGGCAATGATGACATCAACCCGGCTCTCGAACAGTGCCCTGATGGCTGCCGCGTCTCCGCTGCCATCGATTCGCCCAACGGCCAACACCAGTTGTGCATCGGAGTCATCGATGATGTCGCGGATTCCGTCGAAAACGTCGGCGAAGACTTCGTTGTGCAGGTCCTGCAGGAATACCCCCACGGTGTCCACATTTTTACTCGCAAGGCGTGCAGCAATGCGGTTCGGAACATACCCCAGTCGGGTCCCCACATCGATGATGTGCGCCTTGGTTGCGTCACTGACACCGACGGCGTCACGGTAAGCAATCGACACGAGAGCCCGCGAGACGCCCGCTTCACGCGCGACGTCTTCCATGGTGATGCGGCTCACGGTTCTCCTTTGGGGTACGGTATTGACAATACTAACTAGAGCGCTCTAGATTATGTGCAACACCTCCCCCAAACCCCGAGGACACCATGACCGACAACACCGCACCTCTCGCCAGAATCGGCATCGCCCCCGACTCCTGGGGCGTCTGGAACGCCGTCGACGACGCACAACCTGGCCCCGCACAATACCTTGACGAGGTCCGCGACGCCGGATACACCTTCACCGAAATCGGCCCCTACGGATACCTCGGCACCGACCACAATCAAGTCGCCGACGACCTCGCCGCACGAGGCCTGATCGTGTCCGGTGGCACTGTGTTCACCGGACTCCACCGCGGCGGCTCGAGCATCGATGAACAGTGGGACGGAATTCGCGACGTCGCCGCACTCGTGCAGTCACTGGGAGCCGAACACCTCATCGTGATACCCGAAATGTGGCAGCGCGACCACCACGGACACGTGTCCAGCCCCCGCACCTTCACCGACGAGGAATGGGCCGCGCTGTGCACCGGCCACAACGCGCTGGGCCAACGCCTGTTCGAAGAATTCGGACTACGGCAGCAATTCCACTCGCACGCCGAAACCCCCGTCGGTTCGTACAACGAAATCGTCCGACTTCTGAACGGAACCGACGAGCGATGGATGAACCTGTGCCTCGACACCGGCCACTTCGCCTATTACTGGGGTGACAATGTGCGCCTGATTCGTGAATTCTCGACCCGAATCGGATACCTGCACCTCAAGCAGGTCCACCCCGATATCCTCGCCGACGTCCTCAAAAACGAAATCTCGTTCGTCGACGCCGTATCGATGGGCGTCATGGTCGAACCACCCTTCGGCACCCCCGACTATGCCGAAATCCTCGCCGAGGCCAACGCCCACACCCCCGGCATTTTCGCGATCATCGAGCAGGACATGTACCCGCTGAAGGATTTCAGCGAGCCCAGCAAAATCGCTGAACGCACCCGTGCATACATCGAGGGCCTTACAGCCCCCGTCCGCTTTAACTAATCCCCACAACCTCAACGAACAGGACTCATCATGACCATAACCCTGAAAGTCGGCATCATCGGTGCCGGAATGGCCGGACAGGCACACGCATTCGGTTACCGCAACGCTTCGATGTCAGTCAGCGACACCATCCGCGTCGAACTGTACGCAATCGCCGACCCCAACCTCGCACTCGCACAGAAGGTCGCCGACCGTTACGGATTCCAGACCGCCCTGGAAAACATTGACGACCTCATCAATTCGGACGTCGACGTGATCAGCGTGGCACTGCCCAACTTCCTGCACGCCGAAATCCTGCCCAAGGTCATCGCGTCGGGCAAGCACGTGTTCGCGGAAAAGCCGATCGGTCGCGACTCGGCCGAATCGGGTGCGCTGACGGCACTCGCCG
>JBEEON010000019.1:0-3278 GCA_041191625.1 Actinomycetota bacterium
CCACAGAGTACGCCAGACCGCGCTTTTCTCGAATTTCCTGGAACAGACGCGACGACGAACCGCCGCCCAATACCGATGACAGCACGCCGATATCGCTGCGACGGCGGGTGCCGGCACGGAAACCGGGAACACCCATAATCACGGCAACCTGTTCGAGGTCACGCTGCGTCACCGCAAGCAGGGAACGATTCGACACGGTGGCGTCCGCGTCCGGGCGACGATCGCGAGGAGCCGACGGTATCGACAGATCCCAACCCGTCAACGCCGCGCATACCAGCGACACCGCCTCGTCGTGATCGACATCGCCGGCAATGGTCACCACCAGGTCGGCGGGCGTGTAGCGGGCGCGGTAATGCGTCACCACGGTGTCACGCACGGCCCCCTCGATATCGGCGAAAGAACCACCGATAGGTCGCGCCAGTGCAGAATCACCAAACACCGCCCCAAAAAACTGCTCACCACACACATCGTCCGGGTCGTCCTGCGCCATCGCCAACTCTTCCAAGATGACGGCCCGCTCCAGCTCGAAATCTTCGCCACGCAACACCGAATTCGACACCTGATCGGCCAACACCGTGATCGCCATCGGCAAATCCACGGACCGAACCTTGGCCAAATAGCAGGTGCTTTCCTTCGCCGTCAGCGCGTTGTGATGGGCTCCCACCGAATCAAACGCCTCGCTGATATCGAACGCGGTACGCGAATCGGTGCCCTTGAACAGCAGATGTTCGAGGAAGTGGGTGGAGCCGTACTCCCCCGCACTTTCGTCCCGGGAACCCGCACCAATCCACAACCCAATCGACGCACTGCGCGAACCCGGCACGCGTTCCGTCAGAATGCGCAGACCACTGGAATGCACGGTGCGCCGCACCTCGCAACCCCCCGCCGAGGTAAACGAAATTTCGGGCTGAGTGAGAGGAAGTTCGACATTGGTCATAAGACTTCGAGCCTACCCGCGACACCGCCCGGGTACAGCACAAGGGGCGACCCCGAAGGACCGCCCCTTGTGTGAGTGAACTACTCGGCTGCGTCAGCTGCGGGAGCTGCGTCAGCGCCCTCCTCGAGCACGGGCTCGAGCGACAGCTTGCCGCGGTCGTCGATCTTTGCGATCTTGACGAGGACCTTCTGGCCAACCGACAGAACATCTTCGGCGTTCTCGACACGCTTTCCACCGGAAAGCTTGCGGAACTCCGAAATGTGCAGCAGGCCGTCCTTGCCGGGCAGCAACGACACGAACGCACCGAACGCAGCCAGCTTCACAACGGTACCGAGGAACTGGTCGCCCACCTCGGGGTTGATCGGGTTGGCGATTGCGTTGACACGCTGGCGTGCAGCCTCGGCCGAGGGGCCGTCGACAGCGCCGATGTACACGGTGCCGTCTTCCTCGATCGAGATGTCAGCGCCGGTCTCGTCCTGGATGGCGTTGATGGTCTTGCCCTTGGGGCCGATCAGCTCGCCGATCTTGTCGACGGGGATCTGAACCGAGATCACGCGAGGCGCGGTCGGAGCCATCTCGTCGGGTGCGTCGATGGCGTCGTTGATGACGTCAAGGATCTGCAGACGAGCGTCGCGGGCCTGCGACAGAGCGCCGATGAGGACCGATGAGGGGATGCCGTCGAGCTTCGTGTCCAGCTGAATAGCCGTGATGAAGTCCTTGGTTCCGGCGACCTTGAAGTCCATGTCGCCCAGTGCGTCTTCTGCACCGAGGATGTCGGTCAGGGCGGCGTACTTGGTTTCACCGTCGATGACGTCCGAAACCAGACCCATTGCGATACCGGCAACAGGTGCGCGCAGGGGCACACCGGCGTTCAGCAGCGACAGGGTCGAGGCGCAGACAGAGCCCATCGAGGTCGAACCGTTCGAGCCCAAAGCCTCCGAAACCTGACGGATGGCGTAGGGGAACTCTTCACGCGAGGGCAGAACGGGCACGAGTGCGCGCTCGGCGAGGAAGCCGTGACCGATTTCACGACGCTTCGGCGAACCCACACGACCGGTCTCACCAGTCGAGTAGGGCGGGAAGTTGTAGTGGTGCATGTAACGCTTGCTGGTGGTGGGGGTCAGCGCATCAATCTGCTGCTCCATCTTCAGCATGTTCAGAGTGGTCACACCCAGGATCTGGGTTTCACCACGCTGGAAGATAGCGGAACCGTGAACGCGAGGAATGACCTCGACCTCGGCGTCCAGTGCACGAATGTCCGACAGGCCACGGCCGTCGATACGGACACCCTCGGTGAGGATGCGGCCACGCACGATCTTCTTGGTCACCGACTTGTAGGCGGCACCGAACTGTGCGTTCGACTCTGCGGGCAGAGTGCCCGCCTCGACTGCTGCAGCGATTTCGGCCTTGACGCGTGCCTTCAGTGCGTCATCAGCGTCCTGACGAGCCTGCTTGTCCGCGATCTGGTAGACGGCGACGAGCTCGTCGTGAGCCGAAGCCGAAACAGTGGCAACGAGTTCGGGCGAGTAGTCAGCGAAGACGGGGTATGCCTGGATTTCCTTGGCAGCCTGAGCTGCGAGGCGCTCCTGGGCGCGAACCAGTTCGAACAGGAAAGGCTTCGATGCCTCGAGGCCCTGAGCAACGATGTCTTCGCTGGGCTTGACGCCACCGGCCTGGATGAGGTTCCACGATGCTTCGGTCGCTTCAGCTTCCACCATCATGATGGCGACATCTTCCGAACCGTCGGCGGCCTTGATGACACGACCCGCAACAACGAGGTCGAACACGGCGTCTGCCAGCTGTGCGTGGGTGGGGAATGCAACCCACTGGCCGTCGATCAGGGCCATGCGGATACCCGCGATGGGACCCGAGAAGGGAAGGCCCGAAATCTGGGTCGATGCGCTGGCGGCGTTGATTGCCAGTGCGTCATAGAACTCGCCGGGAGCGATCGACAGCACGGTGATGACGATCTGAACTTCGTTGCGGAGGCCGTCAACGAACGAGGGGCGCAGAGGCCGGTCGATCAGACGGCAGACCAGGATGGCCTCGGTCGAGGGGCGGCCTTCACGACGGAAGAAGCTGCCGGGGATCTTTCCTGCTGCATACGAACGCTCTTCGACGTCGACGGTCAGCGGGAAGAAGTCAAAACCTTCACGAGGCGACTTGCCGGCGCTGGTGGCGCTCAGGATCATCGTTTCTTCGTCGAGGTATGCAGCAACGGCACCCTGTGCCTGCTGTGCCAAACGTCCGGTTTCAAAACGGACGGTGCGCTTGCCGAAACGGCCGTTGTCAATAACGGCTTCCGCAAACTTGATTTCGGGACCTTCCATGGTCGTCCTAT
>JBEEON010000020.1:0-18447 GCA_041191625.1 Actinomycetota bacterium
GCAGGCGGCGGCGAAGGCAGCGTGGCGGCATCGAACATGTTGAAGCCGATGTTGGCGCGCGGCGAACTGCGACTGATCGGTGCGACCACCCTGGACGAGTACCGCGAATTCATCGAAAAGGATGCCGCACTGGAGCGCCGCTTCCAGCAGGTTTATGTGGGGGAACCCAGTGTCGAAGACACGGTGGCGATTCTGCGTGGGCTGAAGGAACGATACGAGGCGCACCACAAAGTCGTCATCGCCGACAGCGCCCTCGTGGCCGCCGCAACCCTGTCGAACCGGTACATCACGAACCGTCAGCTGCCCGACAAAGCCATCGACCTCGTCGACGAGGCTGCGAGCCGACTGAAAATGGAAATCGAGTCCTCGCCGATCGAGATCGATGAACTGAAACGCATCGTCGACCGCCTGCTGATCGAGGAACTCGCGTTGAAGAAAGAAAAAGACGACGCATCACGTGAACGTCTCGTGAAACTTCGCGCCGACCTCGCCGAAAAGCGTGCGGCACTGGATGCGCTCAACGCCCGTTGGGCCACCGAGAAGGCGTCGCTGCAGGGTGTGGGCGACTTGAAAACGAAACTCAACGAGGCGCGCATCGAACTCGATCGCGCCATGCGTGAAGGCAACTACGAAAAGGCCGCAAAGCTGAACTACGAAACCATCCCCGGTATCGAGAACAGCATTGTGGTGGCGGAATCGGCGGAACAGACCGGCGACCGCATGGTCAACGACCAGGTCACCGACGACGATATCGCTGCCGTCGTGGCCGCTTGGACGGGTGTCCCCGTAGACCGACTCACCCAGGGCGAGAGCGAAAAACTGCTCGGCCTGGAACGCGAACTGGGCAAACGACTCGTCGGCCAGGTTGACGCTGTGGCCGCCGTCAGCGACGCAGTCCGCCGCACCCGTGCAGGAATTTCGGACCCCAACCGACCCACCGGTTCGTTCCTGTTCCTCGGTCCCACCGGTGTGGGCAAGACCGAATTGGCCAAAGCTCTGGCGGACTATCTTTTCGACGATGAACGTTCGATGGTCCGCATCGACATGAGCGAGTACGGCGAAAAGCACTCCGTCTCGCGACTGATCGGTGCCCCTCCCGGGTACATCGGTTACGAAGCGGGCGGCCAGTTGACCGAAGCGGTCCGCCGCCGGCCCTACTCGGTGATCCTGCTCGACGAAGTCGAAAAAGCTCACCCCGAAGTGTTCGACATCCTGCTGCAGGTGCTCGACGACGGTCGACTGACCGACGGCCAGGGCCGCACAGTCGACTTCCGGAACACCATCCTGATCCTCACCTCGAACCTGGGTTCGCATTACCTGATCGACCCCGAACTGGACTGGGAGTCAAAGAAACGTGCGGTCAACGAGACCGTGCGCCAGGCCTTCAAGCCCGAGTTCGTGAACCGTCTGGATGACATTGTGGTGTTCTCGCCGCTCAGCCAAACCGACCTCGCACAGATCGTGGACATCACCATCGACCGACTCGAGGCGCGCCTCACGGAACGCCGACTCGCACTGTCGGTCAGCCCGGCCGCTCGCGTGTGGTTGGCGGAACGCGGTTACGACCCCATTTATGGGGCACGTCCGCTGCGCCGACTCATGCAACACGAAATCGACGACCGTTTGGCCACCGCCCTAATCGCCGGGAATATTCGCGACGGCGAAACAGTTGCGGTTGACGTTGCCTCCGACGGCGAATCGTTGTCTGTCGGTTCGGTCGCATAAATCATGAACAACACAACTCATTCAAGGAGCACCATGAGCCGCATTGCCGAAACTTCGGTACCCATCGTCGACGCACTGGCCACCCGTTGGAGCCCGCGCTCGTTCGACCAGGACGCCGTCGTCACGGCAGACGACCTGACCGCTTCGTTCGAGGCAGCGCGTTGGTCGCCGTCGGCAAACAACTTGCAGCCCTGGTCGTTTGTGGCCGGTTACCGCGGCGACGCACAGTTTTCGGCCATCGCCGAGAACCTCGCCGGGTACAACGCTGCATGGGCGCCCCGCGCGGCCGCGCTGATCGTGAACCTGGCACAGACCGAGGGAGCCGATGGCACGCCCAACAAGTTCGCGCAGTACGACTTGGGTCAGGCCGTCGCGCACTTCTCGGTGCAGGCCACTGCGGACGGATATTTTGTGCACCAGATGGGTGGGTTTGATGCGGCCGTTATCGCCGACAAGCTCGGCATCGATGCACCGTGGCAAATCGTGTCGGTGATGGCTGTGGGACCCCGCGGCGAAGCCGACGAGCTTCCCGAACCGTTGGCCGCACGCGAGGTGCAGCCTCGCAGTCGCAAGCCTCTGGCCGAGGTTGTGCGCTAGACGTCGCTGAACGTGCGTGGAGGGTCGGGGCTGTCGCCTCGGCCCTTTTCCGTATCCGGGTTGCATGTAACAATGCATGCATGGTGGCAATTCAGATTCGTGACGTACCCGAGGCCGTCGCCGAGGCGCTCAAAAGCCGCGCGCTCAGAGAAGGACTCTCCGTGCAGAAATATTTGCTCGATCTGATCACCGCTCAGGCAGCAATCGAACACAATCGTGCGGTGCTTTCCCGGGAACCCGTATGGGTGCGTCCCGCCCAGGTAACCGCACAGGACATTGCGGACATTGTTGCTTCCGAACGTTCAACCCGGTTGGACAGAATCATGGACACCGTTGAACCCTGAACCTGTCGTTGTCGATGGTTCGGCACATCCGCAACGTCAGTGTGTACGACGCTGCCTATGTGGCGCTGGCGGAACACCTTTCCGCACCGCTCATCACCACCGACCGAAAACTGCAAAAGCTTTCGACAACAAACATTGCGTTCATTACTTCCGAGCGATAACCGAACTATCGGATGTCTCAGAGACAAACAGCACAGAGCACAACCCTGTGCCCCTGCTATGCCGAGGCGCGCAGCGAAGCCCCGATGGTGTCCGCAAATTCCCGCACAGCCGATTCGGGGGTGTCGAAGGCCGTCATCCATCGGACCTCGCCGATCGACTCGTCCCAGTCATAGAAGTGGTAGTTCTCGCGGATTGTCGCGATTGCGGTGGCGGGCAGTGCGGCAAAGACGGCGTTGGCGTCGGTGGGGTGCGTGAATCGCAGTCCCGGTGCTTCGCCCGCGGCGACCATTCCTTCCAGAGTGTTACGCAGCAGTGCGGCCATGGCGTTGGCGTGACGGGCCGCGTTGATGCCCAAGTCGTTGGACAGCAGGGTGAGGTATTGCTGCGAGATGAAACGCATTTTGCTGCCCAGCTGACCGGTCAGTTTGCGCACATATTTCAGCCCGCCTGCGGCGTCAGGGTTGATGACGACGACAGCTTCGGCACCCAATGCGCCGATTTTGGTGCCACCCCACGACAGGATGTCGACACCGGAGTCCACGGTCAGTTCGCGGAAGCTGCACCCCAGTGCGGCGGCCGCGTTCCACAGTCGGGCGCCGTCCATGTGCACGACCATCCCGCGTGAGTGAGCGAATTCGCTCAAGGCGCGCACCTCGTCGAGGGTGTACACGGTGCCCAGCTCGGTCGTTTGGGTGATCGACAGGACCAGTGGTTGTGCGCGGTGTTCGAACCCGTAACCCCACGCTTCGGTGGCGACAAGTTCGGGTGTGAGTTTGGCGTGAGGCGCGGGCACGGGGTACAGCTTCAACCCGGTGATGCGTTCGGGTGCTCCGCCCTCGTCGGTGTGGATGTGTGCGTCGCTGCTGGCGACCACGGCACCCCAGCGGGGCATCGCTGCGGTCAGTGCGACGACGTTTGCACCGGTTCCGTTGAATACGGGGAAAATTTCGGCCCGTTCACCGAAGTGTTCGGCGATGGCGTCGCCCAGTGCTGCCGTGTAGGGGTCGTCACCGTAGGCGCTGACGTGTCCGTGGTTTGCGTCCCCCAGGGCGGCCAAAACTTCGGGGTGGACTCCCGCATAGTTGTCACTGGCGAACGAGATTCGGGCGGGGTCGTGAAGGGGCATGCCTCATTCTCTCAAAGATTTCGCGCCAGAATGGTTGCATGCTCTCTGTCGCCGCCGGGTTCACCATCATCTTCCTGATCGCCGGTGCGGGGTATGCGTTGCGGCGCACCAATTTTCTGGATGCCGCCGCTGTGCCGATCATTCACAAGCTGACGTTTTTCATTTTGACCCCGGCGCTGTTTTTCACGGCGCTCGCCACCGCCGACATCCACGTGCTGTTGTCCACCTATTTCCCGGTCGTTGCCGCGGTATCGGTTGTGGGGTTGGTCGTGGCGGCAGTTGTGGCCCGGTTTGTGTTCCGGGAACGTTTTGCGACCGCTGTGGCGACGGCGACGAGTGCCTCCTATATGAACGCCAACTTTGTGGGCATCCCGTTGGCGACGTATGTGTTGGGGGATTCGACGTTGTCGACTCCGGTTATGTTGTTCCAACTTCTGGTGGTCACGCCAGTGCTGTTGGCGATCTTTGATCACGCCACCAGTGGCCGCATCACGATTTCGTCGGCGCTGAGCCAACCGGTGCGGAACCCCATCGTTGTGGCGAGCCTCGCCGGTGTTATTGTGTCGATGACCGGTGTCGAGTTGCCGTTCGTTGTGGCGGAACCGTTGCGTTTGCTGGGGGCAGCGTCGGTTCCGTTGGCGTTGCTGCTGTTGGGTATGACGTTCCACGGTGACTCATTGCTGCAGCGGGAGCGCCGCAGCCAGGTGGTGATGGCGTCACTGGTGAAACTGGTGGTCATGCCGTTGGCGGGCTGGTTTTTTGCCACCGTCGTGTTCCAGTTGGATGCGTGGTCGACGTTTGTGGTCGTGTTGTTGATGGCGTTGCCGACGGGATTGAACGCCCAGAATTACACGATGCGTTACGGGATGAGCGATGCGGTGGCGCGGGAAACGATCGCGGTGACGACGGTGTTGTCGATGCCGGTAATGATGCTGTGTGCGGCACTGCTGTTGCCGACGGCAATGCCGTAAACCTCAGCCCTCGTGCGCTTACGGCTTTGTCCGGTGGCTACCAGAACATGGGACGGTCGTCGTCTTCGTCCTGGTCTCCGTGCGAGAGTTCGACAACGACGGGCACATGATCGCTGGGGGCGTCCCCCTTGCGCTGGTCTCGGTCGATGAAACCGTCAGAGACACGTTCGGCAAACGCGGGGGACCCGAGGATGAAGTCAATGCGCAGGCCTTCGTTGCGGGGGAACCGCAGCTGCTTGTAATCCCAGTAGGTGAAACCTTCGGGCTGCAGCGGGCGAATCACGTCGGTGACGGGGACCGACTCAAATTCGGCAAAAGTGGCGCGTTCCACGGGGCTGATGTGTGTCGACACCCCGGGGATCATGCTGGGGTCACCGCAGTCTTCGTCGAACGGTGCGATGTTGAAGTCGCCCATGAGGGCCAACTGCAGGGTGTCGTCCGCTGTCAGCTGCGAACGGATGTCGTGTTGCAGCGCGTGCAACCAACGCAGTTTGTAGGCAAAGTGGGGGTCGTTCAGGTCGCGACCGTTGGGCACATAGAGGCTCCACAGTCGGACACCGTCGACGGTGACACCCAAGGCGCGCGCCTCTAATGGTGCGTCATCGCCGTCGTACCCTTTCTGAAATCCGGGCATCCCCGCGAACTGGGTGACGACGTCCGTCATGGGAAGTCGTGAGGCAAAGGCCACACCGTTCCACTGGCTCAGACCGTGCGCGACAATGTCGTAGCCTGCGGCCTCGAAAGCGTCTCTGGGGAACTGTTCGTCCTTGCATTTCGTTTCCTGCATGGCCAACACGTCGATGTCGGATTCGACCAGCCAGTCCACCACCCGGTCGACGCGGGCACGGATCGAGTTCACATTCCAGGTCGCAATACGCACGGACTCAACTTTATTGGTTTCGGTAGACTCGTCAGCATGAGCAACGCCAAGAACCAACTTATTGACTTCATCAGCTCGGAAGCCGTCTTCCACGGAGATTTCACGCTGACGAGCGGCAAAAAGGCAACGTATTACATTGACCTGCGCAAGGTCAGCCTCGACCACCGTGTGGCACCGCTGATCGGTGACGTCATGGTCGACCTGATCAAGGACATTCCCGATGTTGCCGCTGTGGGTGGTTTGACGATGGGCGCCGACCCGATCGCGTCCGCTGTGCTGCACCGCGGTGTGTTGGCGGGCAAAACGTATGACGCCTTTGTCGTGCGCAAAGAGCCCAAGGACCACGGTCGCGGCCGTCAGGTCGAAGGCCCCGAACTCGAAGGCAAGCGCGTAATCGTGCTCGAGGACACGTCGACGACGGGTGGTTCGCCCCTGACTGCGGCCGCCGCCTTGGAGAAGGTCGGGGCAATTGTGGTTGCCGTAGCTGTCGTGGTGGACCGTAACACGGGCGCTCGCGAAATCATTGAGGCGGCCGGATACGACTATTACGCCGCAATTTCGTTGGAAGATTTGGGCCTCGCATAATGAACGAGGACCTGCCCGAGGGTGGTCACAAGAGCGACGCCGACTGGCTTCGTGACGCTTTTGATCGTGCGCTGCGCGGCGACAACGGCACGACCAGCGAGGCGATGACGCCCGCAGTGTCGCCTTTTGATGGTCCACAGTCCGAGGCCGCGCCGTCGGCTCCGACGGAACCGTTCGACCCCAACGCCACGGTCCCCATCGAGGAGTGGGAGTTGCCCCAGGCCCCGTCGGTCCAGCCGACGGATCAGGGTGTGCCCGATTTCGTTGGCGCATCGGAACCGCATGTGGCACAGGTCGACGCGGAACCAGAAGCCGAGCCTCAGCCGGTGGTCTTTGCCGAACCTGCCCCCAGCAACGACCCGTTTGCCACCGCAATTTACGATGCGTTGCAGGAATATGACGAACCTGTCGTGTCGGACGACGATGTCGACAACGAACCCGACGCTTTTGATTTCCTGTTCGGTGGCGGAAATGTTGCCGATGCACCCACCGAGGCGATCGCTCAGCCGGTCGACCCTGCGGCCACCGTGGCACTGCCCGTTCCCGGGCTGACCCCTGCCCCCGCCGCCAACCCCGTTGTGGCCGAAGCCCGGACTCCCCGTGTGTCCGACCCTCGTCGCACCCGCGCTGTGTTGATCGCCGTATCCGCAGGTTTGGGTGTCGCACTGCTGTCCGTTGGTGCCTATTTCGGCGGGGCGCTGTTGGCGGCCCCAGCGCCCAGCCCCACTCCCACCGAAACCGCACTTCCCGATTCGCCCCGCCCTGCCGGGGAATGGGCGTGGGATGAGTTGGTCGGCGGCGAATGCATCGACGGCACCACTTCGCCGTGGGAAGCCACCTATACCGTGGTGGACTGCTCTGCCGAGCACGAGTCACAGCTCGTCTTCCGCGGCGACCTCGTCACCGATGCTCAGGTGACGGCGTACCCGGGCGACGACGCCATCGGCGGGGTCGTTGGCCCGTTGTGCGCCACGCAGGGCATGGTTGACCTGCTCGCGGCCGGCGAATACGCCGACATCACCGTTTCGGCTTCGTATGCATCGAGTGCAGCGGACTGGGATGCCGGTAACACCGAATTCTTCTGTTTTGTGTCCCGCACCGGCGGCATGTTGACGGGGTCACTCGCGGGCACCGCACTGGTCGACGGCCTGATTCTGCCGGAAACTGCGACGGACGCGGCAGAGTCCGACACGACGAACCCGTAACCATGACCGAAGTCCCCGAACAGGCGGTCGCCGAACCTCACGCCGAGCAAACCACCCATGGGGTGGGGCCGTGGCAGGGGGAATGGCCGACGGACCCCCACTTTGACCCCGAGCTGTTGCAGCACGGTGATACCCGCAACGTGATTGACCGGTACCGCTATTGGTCTGTCGACGCAATCGTGGCTGAACTGGACACCCGCCGCCACGAATTCCATGTCGCAATCGAAAACTGGCAGCACGACCTCAATATTGGTTCGATTGTGCGCACCGCGAACGCTTTCCTCGCCGACACCGTACACATTGTGGGTCGCCGCCGGTGGAACAAACGAGGCGCAATGGTGACCGACCGTTACCAGCACGTCATGCACCACCCCACCGTGGACGATTTTGTGGACTGGTGT
The DNA here is from genome assembly GCA_041191625.1 of Actinomycetota bacterium. Lineage (GTDB taxonomy): Bacteria > Actinomycetota > Actinomycetes > Actinomycetales > Microbacteriaceae > MWH-TA3. Next base: position 7,997 of record JBEEON010000020.1, read on the forward strand.
CGTGCACACGACCTGCCCATCATCGGTGTCGACAACGTGGACGGTTCGGTGCCCATCGAGACGACTACCGTCCCACGCCGCTGCGTGCTGCTGTTCGGTCAAGAAGGCCCGGGGTTGTCGCCCGAAGCTATTGCCGCCTCGGACCGGGTGGTCGAGATCATGCAGTTCGGTTCGACCCGTTCGCTCAACGCGTCGGCCGCGGCGGCCATCATCATGCACGAATGGATTTCCGAGCACGTTGTCCCTCGCGGGTAGACTGGAAGAGTTCATTTCACTCGACCAAAGGAACGCTCATGCCCGCCATTGTGATTGTTGGCGCCCAGTGGGGCGACGAGGGCAAGGGTAAAGCTACCGACCTCCTGGCCGAACACATCGACTATGTCGTGAAATTCAACGGCGGTAACAACGCCGGGCACACCGTCGTCATTGGCGACGAAAAATACGCGTTGCACCTCCTGCCCTCGGGCATCCTCACCAGCGGGGTCACCCCGGTGATCTCGAACGGCGTCGTTATCGACCTCGAGGTTTTGTTCTATGAAATCGACGCACTGAACGCACGCGGCATCGACACCTCGAAACTGCGGGTGTCGGCAAACGCCCACGTCATCACGGCATACCACCGCACCTTGGACAAGGTCACGGAACGTTTCCTGGGCAAGCGCCAAATCGGCACCACGGGTCGCGGAATCGGCCCGACTTATGCCGACAAAATCAATCGTGTGGGAATCCGTATCCAGGACATTTTTGACGAAAACATCTTGCGCCAAAAGGTTGAAGGCGCACTGGACCTGAAGAACCACCTGCTGCTGAAGATCTACAACCGCCGTTCGATCCTCGTCGACGAGGTCGTGAACGATCTGCTGTCGTACGCCGACCGCCTGCGCCCCATGGTCGCCGACACCGCGTTGGAACTGCACCAGGCGTTGGAAGCCGACAAGGTCGTGCTGTTCGAGGGTGGCCAGGCCACGATGCTTGACGTCGACCACGGCACTTACCCGTTTGTGACCTCGTCGAACTCGACGGCCGGTGGAGCCTCGACCGGTTCCGGTATCGGCCCCGCAGCTTTCCAGAAGGTCATCGGAATTGTCAAGGCGTACACCACGCGTGTGGGTGCCGGACCGTTCCCCACCGAACTGTTTGACGAGTCGGGTGAATTCCTGCGCGCAACCGGCTTCGAATTTGGCACCACCACGGGTCGCCCGCGCCGTTGTGGTTGGTATGACGCACCGATTGCCCGTTACTCGGCTCGAATCAACGGTGTGACCGACTTTGTGATCACCAAATTGGATGTTCTCACTGGTTTGAAGGAAATCCCGGTGTGTGTGGCCTACGAGGTTGACGGTGTGCGTGTGGACGAAGTTCCCGTCTCGCAGTCTGACTTCCACCACGCGAAGCCGATTTATGAAACTTTCCCCGGCTGGGACGAGGACATCACCGGCGCACGCGAGTTCTCGGATCTGCCGCAGAACGCTCAGGACTACATCCTCGCAATCGAAAAGATTTCGGGTGCGCGCATCTCGGCTATCGGTGTGGGTCCCGCACGTGACGCGATTATCCAGCGTCACTCGCTCTTGCACTAAATCCAAGGTTCGTCCAAGGAATAGTAAAAGCCGGGGTGGGGCGACTCACCAGGTTTTACACTGGCAGGACAGCGAAACCTTGGGAGGCATCATGAAGCGATCATTCGCCGTCGTGTGTGCGTTGGTGTGCGCGTTGTCTCTCTCGTCGTGCTCCAGTTCGGTCCCCACCGAAACGGACAACGTCGTCGTCGGATATGACATCCTCACCGACGATTTGGCGCCCGATGTGACCGCACGCGGTGTCATGTTGGCCGCAGTGTTGCTCGTCGCGGGCGACATCGAACAGGCCGTAGCCAAGGGCACGGTCACCCCTGCCGAGGTCGACGAGGCCCGCTCCGCTATTGACGCGGGCACACTCGATCTGTGGCGCCAGCGGGCGGAAACTGAGTAATGAAATCCGCCGCCTCCGCAGCTCTCGCCGTCGCCGCCCTCATGGCGTTTCCGGGCGTGGCCTTTGCGGTGGACGCGGAGCCTGACACAACCCAGGCCATTGTCGAGAGCGTGCTCGATGACCTTGGGGTCGACGCCGACGATGAACTCATCGCCTTGATCGTGTCCGATGTTGACCCCGAACTGTTGAACCCCGAGCTCGTCGATGCGGTGGATAGCGCCTTGGCCGAGGGCGAGGACCCCGACGACGTGATCACCGAAATCACGGTCGACAACCTCGACGAGCAGAGTGTCCTGTGGGAGGAAAACGGCGAGGACTGGGCCCAGACCGCGCCCGCAGTTCGCCCTGACCGCCACAGCACCATCGATACCGACGATGACGAGGAAACCGATCCCGCAGACCCTGCGGCGTCACCCACACCCACACCTCGTCCCACCAGCACTGTCCGACCCAGCCCCACTCCGCGGCCCACGAGCACAACCCGACCCACGAGCACTCCGCGGCCTACACCGTCAGAATCCGATGACGACGATGATGACGACCGTGATGATGACCACGACGACGACCACAGCGACGATGACGACTAGTAACGAGACCGCGGTCGTGCGATGGGCACTCATCCGTTAACGGGGAAGGCTGTGCCGCGGGGGTTTCGAATTTTTCGGATTAGTGCATCGGATCTCCGTGTGTTGGGCGAGCTCCGTCGAATTTCTGTAGGCTGAACGACATGGATCAGGAAACCGAGCGTCAGCTGACTGCACTGCGCAGAAGCATTGACAACATCGACTCCGCGGTCGTGCACATGCTGGCTGAACGGTTCAAATGCACCCAGCAGGTGGGCATTTTGAAGGCCACGGCGGGTTTGCCGGCATCGGATAAGGCCCGTGAGGCCGAACAGATTGAGCGTCTTCGCAGCCTCGCTGTTGACGCGCACCTCGATCCGGCTTTTGCGGAAAAATTCCTGAATTTCATCGTCGCCGAAGTCATCCAGCACCACCAGCGCGCCGCCGAAACGCCCACCGAACACTAGCGCCACGCTCGCCGTCGCGTTCTACACAGGGAGGACTTGACATGAACTTGATGCGCACATCATTTGTGAAAATTGTCGCCGCAGCATTAGCGGGTGTTGGGTTTGTCGTTGCTGTCACGAGTGCAGGCGCACAGTGCTGCATGGTCGATGTGTGGTCCGATTTCGTCACGTGGCCGAATCGTATGACAGGTCAGGGAAGGGCGGACTTCTATCTGCTTGTTCTGGGGGTCATCGTGCTTGCCGCAGTTGCTGGTGGCTTGTGGATCCGCCGGAGAAACGCCGTTGTATTCCTGGGGATTGGCGTGGCATTGGCCGGGCTGTATTACGGACAGGAACTGATCCATGCTCTGGCTGTGTCCATGGGGGCCAGCGATACGATATGGAACCTCATCCAACATGAGTGGATGACATGGAGAATTATCCCGGCTGGCGCCGGAGCTGCCATCGCGGCTGCAGCTCTATTCACAATGGTTGCCGCAGCATTCTCGTCACGGGCAGAAGTCGCGAAACGTATCGAAAGTGCCTAGCGCTCTACCTACAGCGGAAGGTTAGCTACCGCCGCATCGCGCGCTTGAATAAGTCGGTGCGCGACGTCGATACAGCGGTCGATTGTGGGCTGGTGTCGTTTCACCGTCAAATATTTGGGACCGGGCCATGCGGGGACAAACTCTTTGTTGCGTTGTCGGCGCAACTGCCATGCAAAGATGCATTCCTCGGCGCCAGTGACAAACAGCTGCCATTGAACTTGTCGCTGATAGGCCGGGTTCACGTGATCCCAGGATTCCCAATCCTTGCCGGTGGTTTTGACTTCGACGATTGTCCCGTGGTCGGGTGACAGCCCGTCGGGGGTGGCCATCATCCAGGCGGCTTCCTCTGCGGCGATCAACCAGTCGTTGCCTGCGATATCGAATCGGGTGGCCAGTTTGTCGATGATGACGGGTTCCTGGTCGCGGCCAAACGCCATGTAGGCGTTGTCGGCGATGGGGGTCGGGTTCAACATTTGGCCCAATTGTTCGCGGAAACCTGCGGAGTCAAAGGCGCGTCCCACCATTGTGGCGGTGACACCTGTGGCGCGAATTCGCAGCCATTCGTCGCGGTCTGCGCTTTGAACCAGGAACCTGCTGGGGTCAATCATGGAGTGAATTCCAGCCGTTTAGCCGCCGACGACCGGGCCGAAGTGCTTCGGCAGGGTCGCACGGTGGGTTGCCGACAGCTCGTCGACTGTGACGGTGAACAGGTCCTGTACTTCCAGTCCTGCACCGCCGTTGTCGGTCACGCCGATGCGCAGCACGGGCACGTTTCGCCCTTCACACAGTCCACGGAATTTGACGTCGTCGGTGCGGTCGACCGAGACGATGACGCGTGCGCTGGATTCGCTGAACAGTGCGGCGGTTTCATCGATTCCATCGCGTTGCATGAGTTCGTTGATCCAGATGCGGGCGCCAACACCGAAGCGCAGCACGCCGTCGGCTACCGCCTTGATGAGTCCACCGGTGGACAGGTCGATGGCGCTGGTGACGATGCCTTCGTATGCGGCAGCTGACAGCAGGCCGGCGAGCGATTTTTCTGCGTCAAAGTCGACGATGGGGGGTGTGCCGCCCAGGTGGTTGTGCACGGAGCCAGCCCAGCTGGAACCGTCGAGCTCTTCACGGGTGACGCCCAGGAGGTACAGGTTTTCACCTTCGTCCTGCCATCCGCTGGGCAGACGGCGGGCGACGTTGTCGATTGATCCCATCACGGCGACTACGGGGGTGGGGTGGATCGGCACATCACCGGTCTGGTTGTAGAACGACACGTTGCCACCGGTCACGGGGATTCCGAGCTCGAGGCAGCCGTCGGCCAAACCTTCGACAGATTGTGCGAACTGCCACATCACTTCGGGGTTTTCGGGGCTTCCAAAGTTCAGGCAGTCACTGACCGCCATCGGGGTTGCGCCACTGGTGGCCACGTTGCGATACGACTCGACGAGCGCGAGCTGCGCACCCACGTAGGGGTCCAGCTGGCAGTAACGCCCGTTGGCGTCCGTTGCGAGTGCCACACCGAGCCCGGATTCTTCGTCGATGCGGATCATTCCGGCGCCGTCGGGGGTGTGCAACGCGGTGTTGCCCATGACGTAGTAGTCGTACTGGTTGGTAATCCAGTCGGTGTCGGCCTCGTTGGGTGAACCGATCAGGGTCAGGAACTGTTCGCGCAGCCCGGTGCCGTCGGTTGCACGGGGCAGTGCCGATGCGGTGTCAGCTTGCAGGGCGTCGAGCCAGGTGGGGTAGCTCATGGGTCGGTTATAGACGGGGCCGTCTACGGCGACGGTGCGTGGGTCTACGTCGACGATGGTCTGGCCGTGCCATTCGATGATCAGTCGACCGGTGTCGGTGACCTGTCCGAGGTCGCTTGCTTCGACGTCCCACTTGTTGATGACAGCCATGAATGCGTCGAGCTTTTCGGGCTTGACGACAGCCATCATGCGTTCCTGGCTTTCTGACATCAGAATTTCTTCAGCGGTCAGGGTGGGGTCGCGCAGCAGTACGTTGTCGAGCACGATGTGCATTCCGCCGTCACCGTTCGAGGCGAGTTCGCTTGTGGCGCACGAGATTCCGGCAGCTCCGAGGTCCTGGATTCCTTCGACACAGTCCGCTTGGAACAGTTCGAGGCAGCATTCGATGAGCACCTTTTCGGCGAAGGGGTCACCGACCTGCACGGCGGGTCGTTTGGTGGGGCCACCTTCGGCGAAGGTGTCGGATGCGAGGATCGAAGCCCCGCCGATTCCGTCGCCACCGGTGCGTGCGCCAAAGAGGACCACGCGGTTGCCGACACCCTTCGCGTTGGCGAGGTGCAGGTCTTCGTGGCGCAGTGCGCCCACGGCGAGGGCGTTCACGAGAGGGTTGGCCTGGTACACCGAGTCGAACCAGGTTTCGCCGCCAATGTTGGGCAGTCCCAGGCAGTTGCCATAGAACGAGATGCCCGAGACGACGCCTCCGACGACACGGTTGGTGTCTTCGTGGTCGATTGCACCGAAACGCAGGGCGTCCATGACGGCCACGGGGCGTGCACCCATCGAGATGATGTCGCGCACGATTCCGCCGACACCTGTGGCAGCGCCTTGGAAGGGCTCAATGTACGAGGGGTGGTTGTGGCTTTCGATTTTGAAGGTGACAGCCCAGCCTTCGCCAATGTCGACGACTCCGGCGTTTTCGCCCATGCCGACCATGAGGTGCTTCTTCATGTCGTCGCTGACCTTCTGGCCGAACTGACGCAGGTGCACCTTGGAGGACTTGTACGAGCAGTGTTCTGACCACATGACCGAGTACATTGCCAGTTCGCCGCTGGTGGGGCGTCGGCCCAGAATTTCACGGATCTGTGCGTATTCGTCGGCCTTCAAGCCCAGCAGCTCAAAGGGCTGGTGCTTGTCGGGGGTTGCGGCGGCGTTTTCGACTGTGTCGAGGACGAGCTCGGTCAACGGTTTTCCTTACTTCGAAAGAACAGTGTCGGTGAGTACCGAAACAAACATTGCGAGGCCGTCGGTTCCGGACTGCATGCGTTCGGCGTCGGGCCCAAATCCGGCTTCTACGGCGTGTTCGGGGTGGGGCATCAGTCCGACGACGTTGCCGCGTGCGTTGCGCAGACCGGCGATGTCGTTGAGCGAGCCGTTCGGGTTCACGTCGACGTAACGGAATGCGACGAGTCCGTCACCTTCGAGGCGCTTCAGGGTTTCTTCGTCGGCGATGAATCCGCCTTCACCGTTTTTCAGCGGGATGGTGATTTCTTGCCCCAGCTCGTAACGGTTGGTCCATGCGGTGTCGACGTTTTCGACGCGCAGTTTTTGGTCGCGGCGAATGAAAGTGCCGTGGTCGTTGCGGATCAGCCCGCCGTCGAGGAGGTGTGATTCGACGAGGATTTGGAAGCCGTTGCAGATTCCCAGCACCGGCAGGCCTTTGTTGGCTGCTGCGACGACTTCGGCCATGATCGGCGAGTGTGCGGCGATTGCGCCGCAACGCAGGTAGTCGCCGTACGAGAACCCGCCGGGGATGATGAGCGCGTCGACGCCTTGCAGGTCGTGCGAGTCGTGCCACAGCGCTACGGGTTCGGCTCCGGCGAGGCGCACAGCACGCAGAGCATCGCGGTCGTCGAGCGAACCGGGGAAGGTGATTACTCCGACGCGCACGGGTTACTCTGCTACGCGAATCGAGGTGACGTCCTCGATGACCTGGTTCGAGAGCACATCGCGAGCCAGGTCGGCAATGTGTGCGAGCAGTTCCGGTGTTGCGGGGGTGTTCAGCGTGATTTCGAATCGCTTGCCGATGCGAACATCCGTGATTTCGCCGTCGCCGAAACGCTGCAGGGCGCGGGCGGTTGCTTTACCGGCCGGGTCCAGAAGCACTTCTTTGGGCATGACCTCAACAATTACAGTGGGCACGAATGCTCCTCAAGATTGGGCGGATACCGGGTTCCAGTCTATCGGTTGCGGGGTGCTCATTCGCGCAGTCTGTGGCGTTGGTTAGGCGATTGCGAGCTTGACGACATTACCCCAGGGGTCGTCGACGGTGACAATCTGCCCGTCATCGCGGACACTGTGCCCAAAGTGGTTGAGTCGTTCGACGACGATGCCGCGATCATCGGCTGTGGGAAGCGTAATGTCGACGATTCCGAGCCCCAAAGCGGGTTGGCGGATTCCTGCGCCGCGCGACTTCCAAGTGTTCATCGCCATGTGGTGGTGGTAACCACCTGCGGATACAAACAGGGCTTGCCCGCCGAAGCGGAATGTTTCGTCGAATCCGATGTGGTTCACATAAAACTCGTGGGCCACTTCGACATCACCAACGGAAAGGTGCACGTGACCGACGGTGACGTCGTGGTTTCCGTGATCGGTGAAACTGTCTTCGGTGATGTGCTCACCGAGGTAGGCGTTGGGGTCCAGCGGCAGTGTGTCCATTTGGATCGTGCCGCCGTTGATTGTCCACTGGTCGCGCGGGCGATCCCAGTACAGCTCGACGCCGTTTCCTTCGGGGTCATCGAAGTAGAAGGCCTTGGATACGAGGTGGTCGGCGCTGCCGGTGAAAGTGGTGGGGAAACCTTGTGCTACTCGCAACACTGCTGTGGCGAGCCCGGGCTCGGTGTCGAAAAGGATCGCGGTGTGAAAGAGGCCTGCCTCGCGGGGTCCGGCATGCTTCAGGCCGGGGGCGTGACGCAGCACCATGAGGATTGTCCCGTTGCGCCCCAGTGTGGCGACACCGTTTTCGTTGGTGAACAGCGTGAGCCCGACACCGTCGGTGTAAAAGCGAATCATGGTGTCGAGTTGTGCCACGTCGAGGGTGACGGCACCCATCTGGGTTGCGGTTGCGATTGAGGTCATACCGACTGCATGTCAGCCTGGAGGGATTTATTCCGTGAGTCGGGAAATCAGTTCGCGGTATCGGGCCGCAGTTTGTTCGACAATCTCGTGCGGCAGCTCGGGCGGGGTGCCCGTTTTGTCCCAATGGGCGGCAAGCCAGTCGCGAACAATCTGCTTGTCAAACGATTCGAGTCGATTCATTCCGCCAGCGGCATATGTAGCGGAATCCCAGTAACGGCTGGAGTCCGAGGTGAGGACTTCGTCACACAAGGTGAGCTGACCTGTCTCGCGGTTGCGCCCGAATTCAAATTTGGTGTCGGCGAGGATCAGCCCTTTGGATTCGGCGATAGCTGCGGCACGACGATAGATAGCGAGGCTGACGGACCGCAGTTCCTCAGCGGTCTCGGAACCCACCAGTTCACAAGTTTGTTCAAAGCTGATGTTCTCATCGTGTTCGCCGAGCGGAGCCTTGTAGGCGGGGGTGAAGATGGGTTCGGGCAGCTTGTCGCCGTTGTGCAATCCGGCGGGGAGGGGAATTCCACAGACCGTTAGGGACTGCTGATATTCCGCCCAGCCTGAACCGACGAGGTAACCGCGAACAACACATTCCACCGGAAGCATATTCAGGGTGCGTACGACCATTGAGCGATCGGCGACTTCTGCCGGCGTGACCTGGTCGACGAGGTGGTTGGGGAATTCGGCGAGCTGCGCGAACCACCAGTGCGACAGTTGGGTCAGAAGAGCGCCCTTACCGGTGATGCCAGGCTCGAGCACGTGGTCGAAAGCACTCACGCGGTCACTGGCAACCATCAGCAAGGTGGGTGAATCTGTCAGGCTAGTTTCCGTTTCCGGAATATATAGGTCGCGGACCTTTCCGGAGTACGCCAGCTTCCAGCCGTTGACGGTCACGATACGACTCGCAGCGCAATGTCAGTGCGGAAGTGTGAACCGTCCAGGTCGATGAACGAGAGTGCCTCGTATGCCTGAGCGCGGGCTTCGGCGAAGCTTCCGGCACGAGAAATCACCGACAAGACTCGACCTCCGGTGGCGGTGAAGCCACCTTCGCTCGCTGCTGTAGCCGCGTGAGCAATCGATACACCGGGCACGTCGAGGGCTTCGGCCAGTCCAAAGATGGGGCGACCCGTAATTGGCGATTCGGGGTAGCCTTCGCTAGCAACGACAACTGTGATTGCGACGTCTTCCGAGAAAACGGGTGCAGGCTCCGTGTCCAATCTTCCCGTTGCGGTGGCCATCAGCAGCGAGGCGAGCGATGAATCCAAGCGCTCCAAGACGACTTGGGTTTCCGGGTCACCGAATCGCGCGTTGAATTCGATCACGCGCACACCGCGAGCGGTGATGATCAGTCCGCAGTACAACAACCCCACAAAGGGTGTTCCGCGCGACGCCATTTCGCGGACAGTGGGTACTGCGACCGACTGGACAACCTCGTCGACGAAACCTGCGGGGAGCCAGGGCAACGGCGAATACGCACCCATTCCACCCGTGTTGGGGCCTTCATCACCGTCGAATGCTCGCTTGTAATCCTGTGCGGGGCTCAACGGAACCACGTTTTCGCCATCGGACAATACAAATAGTGAAACTTCTTGACCGTCCAGGAATTCTTCCACCAGCACGGGACCGTACTGCACATAGTGTGCTGCGTGAGCGTGTGCCGCATCGCGGTCAGAGGTCACGATCACACCCTTGCCGGCCGCGAGCCCATCCGCTTTGACCACATAGGGCGCACCGAACTCGTCCAATGCGGCGTCGACTTCTTCAATCGATGAGGCACTGACGGCTCGACCTGTGGGAACGCCGGCTGCTTCCATGATTTCTTTGGCGAAATCTTTCGAGCCTTCCAAACGGGCGGCTGACTTGCTGGGGCCAAACACGGCGATGCGGCGTGCGCGCAGCGCATCGGCGACTCCGGCCACCAGCGGCGCCTCGGGACCGACGACGACCAAATCGACCTGGGTGTCTTCCGCATACGCGGCGACAACGTCACCCTTGGTGATGTCCATGGACACCGTTTCGACTACTTGGGCGATACCGGCGTTGCCGGGGGCCGCGATGATGTCGTGGCCGGCAGGGTCGCGCAGCAGGGTGGACACAATTGCGTGCTCG
>JBEEON010000021.1:0-7549 GCA_041191625.1 Actinomycetota bacterium
TCGATCGCAACGGATTGCGCGTTGATTCGGTACAGCACGGCCATGTTCTGGGGTTGCTCCCCCGCCAGGATTGCGGCACGAATATCCTCGGCCACCATTCGGGCTTCGTCGGCATCAGTGGGTGCGACCCTTGTGATGGGCGCCGGCCCGTGTTCGCCCACTGCCCGCAAAGCGATCGGTGACTCGGGAATCAGATGATTTGCCGCGCGCACGATCTCGGGCGTCGAGCGGTAATTGTTTTCCAACACCACCGACTTCGCCCCCGCGAACTCGCGCTCAAATTTCAGAAGGTGCTCGGCGGATGCGCCGGCGAACGAAAAAATGGTCTGGTTCGGGTCGCCCACAACACAGACGTCGGCGCGTTCCCCACGCCACGCGTCCAACAACGCTCGCTGGACCGGCGAAACGTCCTGGTATTCGTCGACGACGAAAAATTTCAGCTGCTCGCGGATGCGGGCCGCGACGCGTTCCTCGTTCTCGATCATTCCGAGGTCCAGCAGCAGAACGTCCTCGAAATCCAATTCACGGCGGGCATCCTTGATCCGCTCATATGCGGCCATGACCGACAGCGCAGTGTCGGGGGAAATTGCTTGCGGAATCGGCCGTGTGCCAATGATGTCGGCGTATTGAGCCGGCGACATCATCCGCACCTTGCGCCACTCAATTTCGGCGGCCACACCGCGCAAAGTTTCCGTTGTGAGCTTCAATGACAGCTGGTCGGCCGCCATCGTCAGCAAAGCTGCTTTACCGGATCGCACCGACGGGAGGTCGCCACCAATGACGGCGGGCCAAAATGTGGACAGATGGCTTAATGCGGTGGCGTGGAACGTGCGGCAGGCCACTCCGTTTACGCCCAGGTGCGCGAGCCTCGACCGCATTTCACCGGCGGCTTTCGTCGTAAACGAGAGGGCGAGGACCTTGTCGGGGGTATAGACCCCGGTCTCGATCCCGTAGGCGATTCGGTGCGTGATGGCGCGCGTTTTTCCCGAACCCGCACCGGCGAGTACCACCATCGGGCCAATCAGCGACAACGCAACTTTGCGTTGGTCTTCGTCGAGGGATTTGATGAGTGCGCTCACCGTGTCTCCTCTCGCGTGGCGGAACCGAAATTGTGGTCACACCGCATAGCCTTGCTCTATGGCGTTAACCCCTCTCATGCTAACGGCGTATGCCGCGATTGCCGTCCCCGATGTGGCGATTACGGGCTTCCGTGAACTCGAGCGTGAAGGGTGCGAAGCAGTGCTCTGCCGCACCGCCGACGGGTCCCTGGTTTCGGTCAGTTCACCCGTGACGGAACAGGCTGCCCGCATCCAGGACCGTGAACATGCGATGGGTCGCGTGCTCACTCGCGGGGTCGCCTCGCAGCTGCCGTTTACCGTGCCGTCTACTCGTGGCTTCACCCAGATTGACGGTCGTCGAATTGTCGTCACCGCTGAGGTCGATGGCCTGCCCGCTTCGCGCATCAAGAACATGCGCGACTTGTTGCCCTCGGTGGGTCAGGCACTCGGCGCCATCCACTCGTTGCCTATCGGCATCGCCGCGAATGGTTCGCTGACCCTGAACTCTGCCCTTGACTGCCTGCGCGACGCGGCGGGAATCGTCGACCGGGCGACCCAAACAAACCTGGTGCCGGCAACCCTCCTGGACCGTTGGAACGCCGCATTGGAAGACCACGACATGTGGAAGTTTGAACCCACCGTGGTGCACGGCAACTTTGATTTGGATTCTGTTGTCACCTCGGGTGGTGTGGTGACGGGTGTCACGCACTGGGCGTCGTCTCAAGTCGGCGACCCTGCGGTTGACCTTCGTTTTGCTGTGGGCCGCATGCCCGCAGATGCCAGCGCGGCACTGATCGGGGCATACAACCGAGCTCGGCCGTTTAAGGATTCTCGTCTGGAACACCGAGCTCGCTTCTTGGCCGAGCTGGATGTGGCTCGCTGGCTTCTGCATGGCACGGAATTGGCTGATCAAGAGATCGTGTCCGACGCCATCGGCTTGCTCGACGGCTTGGTCGTTGCCGTGATCGGCAACCCCGCAACGTCGCTGAATTTTGATGTTTTCGTTCCGAACATTGTCGCCCCTCAGCCTCCCTCGGCTGCGGACAGCACCCAGGGTGCAGTGTTGGGCTCCGGCGAAGCGACCCCCGGGGTTGAATTTGATGCGACCACGGCGTCGACGCCGGCAGTGGCCGCAGAGTTCGGCGCGGAGGCCGAATTGCCTGCCCCGATTCCCGCCGTTCCCGTTCACGAAACGGGCGCCCAGAAGCTTCGTGCACTGTTCCGTTTCGGCGGCAAGCGCGATGTCACGGGGTCGACCCCTGCAGTGTCGTCCGATGCGGATGAGCTGTCGGATGTGGCGACTGTTCCCATGTCACCCATCGACGATGTCGCGGATGATTACGCACGCCCCTCGTTCCTCGACGCCACAGACGCTGTTGACACCGAGGCCGCCTCGGACGTGTCGGGTTACACCGCATCGGCGCCTGTCTCGGCAGAGCCGGAAGCATTCGACGAGCCCGAGTCGACCATGGCTTTCCCCACGGAGTCCGTACCGTTGTTTGTGGAGCCTGATTCGACCACGGAATCCCCTGCCGTGTCGTTCCTCGAGGAGGACGAAAACGCCTCAAACGAGGTCGGCTCGTCCGATGCGACCGCACAGGATGACGTCGACGGATCCGAGCCGGTTGTTCCGTCGCGCGTGAAGGACGACGAAATCTTTTAGGACTGCGGGGTCTCTGCGAATTCGGGGATTTCGTCGAGCTCGTCGGGACTGAGTTCGATTACGGTGTCGGTTGCCACGAAGTACAGTGTGGCGTCGATCTGGGAAATCGGTGTGCCGCTCCATTCGCTGTATGCCCGTCGGTAGAGGGCCAGCTGGACAGCTTTTTTGGCACGGTCGGCGGCATTTCGGGGCTCCTTGCCCGTCTTCCAGTCGACGATTTCGATTCGATCCCCGTGGGTGAACACGGCATCAATTTTGCACACGATGATGCGACCGTTCACGGGGTGAAGGATTTCTATTTCGGTATGCGTGGGCGTGAGTGATGCCCAACGAGATTGTGCGAAGTTTGCCTGGAACTGTTGCAGTTGCGCCACGGTGAGGGCTTCGGCGTCCACATCGCTGTCGCTGTCGAGTGCCACAAATTCGGCGTCGTAGTCGCGGAAATGTTCCACCCATGTGTGGAACTGGGTGCCCAGTCGGGCCGCCGCGTAGGGGCGCGTAGGTACCGGCCGGACCGCTGCCCGCGTGACTGTCTGGGTTTCTGAACTGTCGGTTTCGAGGGTCACGGATTCGAGCAGTTCGGCGTATTGCGAGGCGGGCACACGGACGCGTGGAGCGAGGCTCGCGTCGTGGACGACGGCTTCGGATCGCACACGGTCGACGGCGTCGGTGTATCCGCCCGCATCGCTGGATGCGTTGTGCACGAATCCGGCTGCGCGGACGATGGATTCGCGGCGGCGGGCCGAACCCAGTGGGTCTGCCGGCCACAGGATCGTGGGGACTTCGTCACCGTTGGGATTGCGTTCGTTGACGGGCCCGACGGGAAGCTCCCCGATGAGCCCCGTTGCGGACAGATCACGCAAATACGCGCTCGGTTCGGTGGGTTTGACGTTGTCGTTTTTCCACCATGATCCCGAGAGCAGCAGTCGGTGGCGCGCCCGCGTGACGGCGACGTACATGAGTCGGTCTTCCTCGCGGCGTTGACGATCCGTGTTGGCCTTTTTGAATCCGACAATGACATCGCGGACATCTTTGCGGTTTTCGCAGAGCCCAAAATCCAGTCGGGGAAGGTCAGCCGAGTCGCCGCGCAAGGGGTACGGCAGCGCCCCGAGCTTCAGCCAACCCGATGATGTGTCTTTGCCCTGGTTGGGCATCGTGCCGTCGACTAGACGGGGAACAGCGACGATGTCCCATTCCAGGCCCTTTGACGAGTGCATCGTGAGGACTTGGACGGTTCCGGGCTCGGGCGGGTCGCTGCGTGGCGACACCTTTTCGCGGTTTTCGACTTCGCGGAGCCACCGCAGGAATCCCATGAGTGAGGGGTGTTCGGCGACGACGCGGTAGGAGTGCACCAGCTCCATGAACGATTCGAGTGCAGGCGCGGGGTCGCGGTGCGGGTTTGCCATCGCCTCGACCTCGATGCGAAGCTCGCGAATGACCTGATCGATCATGTCGGTTACGGGCAGGTCGCTGTGACTGCGCAGTCGACGGAACAGCGCTGCGGCGTCCTTGAGTCGTGTGAATCCTTCTTCCGAGAGCGCAACAGGGGTGTCATCGTTCCAGGATTTTGTGAAGGGCCGCTCGCCTCGGGTGAGGTCCTCCCAGGTCGCACTGTTCAGGTAGTCGAGGCCGTCGACGATCGATGCGGCTTCGTCGTTGGCGACGGATTCCCGGAACGCCGCCGAGACATCGGCGCTGAGATACATGGTGGAGAGATTGTGTGCAATGGTGCGCAGTGCCGCCAAATCGGCTGGTCCAATGCGCCATCGCGCTCCGGCCAGCAATCGCACCAGCTGGGCCCCAGCCAGAGGATCAGCCACGACGGCGAGCCCACAGACCAGGTCGGCGATGGCCGGTTCCTCGAGGAGTCCGCCCAGACCGAGCACGTGATACGGCACCCCGGCGTCGCGCAGTGCGTCACAAATTAGGGATTGTGCCGCATTGACACGGACGAGGACCGCCGCACTGGGCGTGTCGCCGTTGGGGTTTCCGTGGGCAATTCGTGTTTTCATCCACTGTGCGATTTCCGCCGCCTCGGCACGGTCGCTTTCGGCGTACAGCGATTCGACCGGGAAATTGGTGGCGGCGGGTGCTGCCGTGAGCGCGCCCACACCCCCCGCGTCATGCGGCGCGATGATGGTGTTTGCGATATCGAGAATTGCGAGTCCGTTGCGCCACGAGGTGGACAGCTCGTAATCCGAACCTTCACCGAATGAAGCATGGAATGTCGCGAGGTTTGTCGCGCTCGCCCCACGGAAACCGTAGATGGCCTGATTGGGGTCACCGACGGCCATGACTCCCCCACCGGGGAAAAGTGCCGCGAGGAGTTCGGTCTGACCGACCGATGTGTCTTGGTACTCGTCGAGCAGGACGATTCGATAGTGGGATCGATAGTGGGCGGCGACTGCCGGGTGTTCACGGACAATCTGGGCAGCGAGTGCGACCTGGTCGGCGAATTCGATGAGCCCTCGGCGGCGTTTGCGTTCTTGGTACGCCTGAGCCAAACGCAGAAGCAGGCGCAGGGGCGCCACACGCTGGAGCATGGCGAACTCTGCGGCGTATTCGCTCTTGTCGATCGGCATCGTGGCGTACTGCTCGATCTGATCGGCGATGGCGAGGATTTGCTCGGGACGGGTGCCGTGTTCGCGCATGTCTCGTGCAAGTTTCAGCACCGCATCCACGATTGTGGTGAACCCGTAGTCGATGGTGTCGAGTCCATCGATTCGGGATTCGGCGACCACATCGTAGGCGACTGTCCAGGCGCTGGCTTCGGTGAGGATTTGTGCGTCAGAATCCCAGCCAATTCGCGCCGCATGATCGCGGAAAATGCTGGAGGCAAAGGAATTGTAGGTCGACACGGTGGGACGACTGAATTCGTCGATTTCCGAGGGAATCACGTCGGATTCGGCCATCTGTTGAATTCGTTCGTTGATGCGTTCGCTGAGTTCCGATGCGGCCTTACGCGTGAAGGTAAGACCCAGGATCTGGTGTGGTTCGACATGGTTGTTTGCGAGCAACCACAGCACACGGTTCGCCATGGTCTCGGTCTTGCCCGATCCCGCACCGGCGACGACGAGAGCAACCTCGGCGACGGGTGATTGAATGATGGCCGTTTGTTCGGCCGTGGGCGGGTACACCACAGGTTCCACGTGTTCCGTGCCGCTGAGTCGGGCTTTTTCGCGGGCTTTGGCGGTGGCGATTGCGACAGCGATGTCGAGAGGGGATGTATTAGTCACTGCACACCTCGGGGATTCGAACCCAGCGCTTTGTTGCCGCGCTGCGGTCTTCGGAGTCAACCTCGAGCGGCCCGTGGAATTGAGATGCCGACATGAGCTGTGCCACGTCAAGGACCTCGGCCCCGAATTCCTGTGCTCGTTCCGCGGTCAGTGCAACCTGAGCCTGGAGGCCGAAGGGGTTGGACGTTTTGTTCGCCGATTTGGGGAAGAACAGCTGAGCTCCGCCGAGGTGGTGCTGCCGTTCGCCCAGGCGTTTGGCCAATTCTTCGTCCAGTTTGTTGCAGAAATATGCCAATTGGTAGGCGCTGAGCTGATCGATTTCGTTCCCGGAGCCGACCCGTTTTTTGTCGTATTTACCCGTTTTGAGATCGGTGATGGTGATTGCGCCATCGGCCCCGATTTCGACTCGGTCGATGAACCCATGGATTTGCGCTTCGATCGCGGCGGGCTCACCGAGGTCGGGGTTCGCTCCCCCCAATGTCAGGGTGAATTTGGCTTCAGGTATCGCCAATTTTCCGCCCCGAGCATGCAAATCGTTCAGATACTTGACGATGACAGTGAGGACTTCCGTGGCCTGTGCCTTCTCGCGGTCGCCCGCCCACGGCGCATCGAATTCGAGTTCGTTCCACCGTTCGTTGATGACGGCCATCATCGATTCGACAGTGGGTTCGGTGGCGATTTCCATGGCTTTGTGGATGATGCTGCCGAGGCTCATGGCGATGTGTTTTTCTGTGCCGCCGATTCGGTCGATGAACCAGTCCACGGCCGACTTCCTGACGTCCTTCATTTTGGACGGCGATACGGTAACGGGTTCGCCAGCGTAGACAGGCTCGGTGCTCGATGGCTGCAGTGTGCCCAGCCATTCGTCGGGGTGCGCGCCGGGGATCTGGGAATCGGCCAGCTGCTTCAGTGCTGCCGCGGCATGTTCTCGTTCGGAACTCGGGGTGCGATCGTCGACGAGTACTCGACGCAGGTGGGCCACAAGCTGAGATGCCGTGTACTGGTTGTGGTCGGTGCCGAGCGTCTCGGTCGAGTACCGCGTCGACAGCGTGTACAGCGGGCTGGGATTTTCTTCTTCGCCCGCCACAGTGGTGAGGAACAGCGAGGATCGCGCCCTGGTGATCGACAAGACAAACAGACGCAGTTCGTCGTGAAGCACCCACGTGCGCTCGTCGAGCACAAGCGGGGGTTCGTCGCTGCGCGAAGCTCTGAAGGCATCCGCGAGCTGATGGGTGGCGAGCAAGGAGCCTCGTGGCCGCAGATTTGGCCAGACTCCGTCGATAAGCCCGGCAATGACGACGGTGTCGAAGGACCGGCCCACGGTCGCTGCGGGCGTGCACACCACGACACTGCCGCCGGTGGCGCGTGGCGACAGCGTGTCGTCAGGGACCTGTTGGTCGAGCATGCGGGTAATGAATACCGAGGCGCTCTCGTCGGGTGTGGCATCGAGCGATGCGGCCGCGGTCTGGAACAGCGCCATGACCGCGTCGAGGGCACGGTTCGCGTCGACGCCTAATGCGCCAGGCACACGCGAACGGTTGAGCCACAGCCGGGACAGCCCGCTGGCGTCCCAAACAATCCACAACAATTCG
>JBEEON010000022.1:0-4260 GCA_041191625.1 Actinomycetota bacterium
GCGATTTCCTGGATTCTGCGATTTCAGATTTCAACACGATGTTCGGCACTACGTGGGATTCCTCTGCGGACAAATTCCAGGGATACTACAAGGACCTCACTAAGCGCCTGAAACAGCGGGAACTTGATCTCGTAATCGTGGTCAACATGTTCCTGACCGGGTTCGACGCGACCACGCTGAATACTCTGTGGGTCGACAAAAACCTGCGGCAGCATGGACTGATTCAAGCCTTCTCGCGCACTAACCGAATCCTCAACTCCGTCAAGGCATACGGAAACATCGTAAGTTTCCGCGACCTCGACAAACAGACCAACGAAGCGATTGCGCTTTTCGGCAACAAAGACGCCGGTGGAATCGTCCTTCTGAAGCCGTATCGCGAGTATTTGGACAAGTACGAAGAATTTGTTGACACGCTCACAGCTGAATTCCGACCTGGTCAGCTCGTGACAGGTGAGGCTGCCGAGAAACGTTTCGTGGAAACTTGGGGTGCAATCCTGAGGTTGAGAAACGTGTTGCAGTCGTTCGACGAGTTCTCTGACAACACCCGACTCACTCCGTTTGAGGTGCAGGAATACCAGAGCACCTACCTCGAGATTTACACGAGAGCACGCAAATCAGGCAACGACGACAAGGAATCCATCCTCGACGACGTTGTCTTTGAAATTGAACTCATCAAACAAGTCGAAATCAACGTCGACTACATCCTCATGCTGGTGCGCAACTATCAGGAAAAGAACGGCGGCGCCCCCGCAGACAAGCAGCTGCGAGAAGAAGTGCTTCGTGCAATCGACTCGAGCATCACATTGCGCAGCAAGCGCGACCTGATCGAAGCGTTCATCAATAACCTCACACTTGTCGGGGACGTCGATGCATCATGGCGCGAATTCATTGACGCGCAAAAGGAAATCGAACTCGAAGAAATCATTCTCGCCGAAAACCTGAAACCCGCAGAAACCCGTGAATTCGTCGCCCAGGCATTCCGGGATGGCCAAATTCAAGCAGTCGGCACCGCCATCACGCGGGTGCTGCCACCCGTGTCAAAGTTCTCGCCCGGTGGCGAGCACTCGCTCAAAAAGCAATCTGTGATCGAGAAGCTCACGCAGTTCCTGGACAGGTTCCTGGGGTTGGGTTAGCGATTCAATACTTGATGGATATGAGGGATGAATGGCAATGATTGAACTGAGTCTTAGCGGGATATTGTCGTCGCTGTTCAAAAGTTGTTGGGCAATGCAGGAAGAGTTGGCCTCAAGTCATTTCAATTTGTATTTGGACAAGGACGGTTCAGCGCGCTTGACTCGAATAAATTCCGTAACTGCAAAAAATGTGAGGGAAATCAGTTTTGAGAATTTGACTTCGGTCGATTTCGGCAGACGCTTCAATCTCCAGCACGGGGAATCGATGCCTGTTCACATTCAAACAGGCGGAATGAGGACTTTCGGGCCTCCATTGGTGAAAATTGGCTGGTCCGAGAAAGGCCGACGTTACTTTGCTCAAGTGTCCGTGGGGACGTTGCAAGTTTTCTAGCGTATTGGGCTGTTTAGTAATTCACAGATTTATGGCTTGACTACAGGCAACGGATTCGCATCCA
This sequence comes from Actinomycetota bacterium, assembly GCA_041191625.1. Lineage (GTDB taxonomy): Bacteria > Actinomycetota > Actinomycetes > Actinomycetales > Microbacteriaceae > MWH-TA3. The sequence continues at coordinate 1,589 of JBEEON010000022.1, forward strand.
CCCCTTCGGTGACGACGAACACCACGGTGCTGTGCTCGTCGATTCCAAGGTGATGTCGTCGTTCGGCGGATCCATCTCCGGTCAGTGCCATACGCACCCCCGCAAGCCCGGATGCCCCGCACGGGCCGGCGGCCACGCCCATTCCGGCGAGGTCGTGGGCGGCGTGGATGTCGGCGTCCTCGGTGATCGACACGGCGGCGTCAAGGCCGTTGACGATGGCGGGCCACGCCAGCGACGATGGTGTGCCGCAGTTCAGCCCCGACATGATCGTCTGCCCGGTGTCTACGCTGACGGGGTGGCCGGCCGCGAGGCTGGGGGCCATGCACGATGCGGCCTCGGGCTCCACCGAAATCACGGAGGTCGATTCGCCGCGGCCCGCAGAGCGATAGTGCACCAGCGCCGCCTGCAATAGCGAGCCCACTCCCGTGGGAATCGCTACAAGGTTGGGCGTGACCACACCTGTCACCGCCAACTGTTCGTCGATTTCGGCAAATAACGTGTCATATCCGTCGACAATCCACTGCGGGATTTCCTCATAGCCCTCCCAGGCGGTGTCCTGGATCAGGATGTGCCCGGGCTGCTCGGCGGCCTGCGCTGCGGCGGCCACGGCCTCGTCATAGGTGGTTTCCAACACGGTCACTCGGGCACCCTCGTCGATGATCGCCTGGATGGCGTCGGGGTGCACGCCGCGCGGCACCCAGATGGCGGCCGAATGTCCTGCGAGCCTCGCGAATCGGGCGACAGCCCGGCCGTGGTTCCCGTCCGTCGCCGACACAATCGTGGCCGTGGTTCCGTGGGCTAGCCCCTGCACGGCGCGATGCACCGCCCACGACGCCCCGAGCGCCTTGAACGCGGGAAGGCCCAGTCGCTGGGACTCGTCCTTGGCAAACACGTGGGCGACGCCCAGCTCGCGCGCCACCTGCGGCAGCGACACCAGCGGGGTGGGGGAGTATCCGGGCAGCCCACGGTGGAATTCGCGAATTTCGGCGGAAAGTGCTGCGGCAACCCAGTCACGGTTGCGCTCGTGCGGGGTGAACGGCGCGATCATGCGGGGACCTCGGCCGACAGCAGCGAACGCACCAGCTGCACGTAATATCCCACACCGGATCCCAGGATGTCGTCGTTGAACTGGTAGTCGTGGCTGTGCAGCGGCACCCCGCCGTGCGAGCCGGTGTCGCCGTTCCCGATGAACATGAAGCAGCCGGGAATCACCTGGCTGAACGCACCAAAGTCCTCGCTGGCCATCCACGGTGCACACGCACCGTCGACCTTGTCGGCGCCGATTGCCGCCCGGGCTGCGGCCACCGCGGCCTCGGTGCTGGCATGGTCGTTGATGGTGGGCGCGAATTCGTGCGTGTAATTCACCGTCCCCGTGGCGCCGTGTGCCGCACAAATGCCCTGCACCAAGGCGCGCATCCGCGTCTGCATAATCTCTTGCACCTCGGGGTCAAAGCTGCGGGTGTCACCGGTGATGGTCACGTTGCTGGGGATCGCGTTGCGTGCGCCGTCGGTGACGAACTCGGTGCACGACACCACGGCGGGCAGGGTCGAGGGGATGCTGCGGGCCACGATGGTTTGCAGTGCCGTCACAATTTCGGCACCGATCACCAGCGGGTCGACCACCATGTGCGGGCCGGATGCGTGTCCGCCGCGACCGTGCACGTGGATTTCGAAGTTATCTTCGCTGGCCATCAGCCCGCCCGCACGCGTGTGCAGGTGGCCGGCGGTGAGCCCCGGGGTGTTGTGCAGTCCAAAGATGGCTGACATGGGGAAGCGGCTGGCTAGCCCGTCGTCGAGCATCGCCCGCGCGCCTCGGCCGTGTTCTTCTGACGGTTGGAACACGAAATGCACTGTCCCGTCGAATCCGCCTTCGGTGGCGAGCACCGAGGCCGCGCCGAGCGCCATGGCCATGTGCCCGTCATGCCCGCACGCGTGCATGGCTCCGTCGTGACGCGACGACCATTCGACACCGGTTTCCTCGCCGATGGGCAGTCCGTCCATGTCGGCGCGGATGCCGATGGATCGGGGGCTGTCGCCCAGTTTCAGCGACGCGACGATACCCGTGCCACCAATCCCGCGCTCGTGGGGGATCCCCAGTTCGGTCAACACCGTCGACACATAGTCGCTGGTCGCGTTTTCTTCGAACCCGGTTTCGGGGATTTGGTGCAAGGCGCGGCGCCACTTTCGAACCGTGTCGAGCTGGGCGGCGGTGGGCGAAGTTGCTGGTGTGGTCATGTGACCATTGTGCGAACCGCCGAGAAAACCTGCAATGGGAATGGGAAAACAGGTCACCAAATCACGACTTTGTGCACAAAAATTGCGGCGCGGCCCGAAATCGGGGAACATGAACCCATGGACTACGCGCTCGACCCCCACGACATCGCACTGCTTGCCGAACTGCAACGCGACGCCCGCCAACCCCAAAGCAGCATCGGATCACGCATCGGGCTATCCGCCACCGCCATCAACCGCCGAATCCGCCGACTCACCGACGCCGGCTACATTCAACGCACCACCGCCGTGCTCGCCCCCGAACTGCTCGGCCGGCCACTCACCGTCATCGTCAACATCGAAGCCGTCAGCGAAGAGCTCGACAAAATCGACCAACTCGAACGCGACTTCGCCGCCCGACCCGAAGTCCAACAGTGCTACTACGTCACCGGCGAATGGGA
>JBEEON010000023.1:0-12315 GCA_041191625.1 Actinomycetota bacterium
GGTCCAGTGATGCTGGCGAGGACGAGCGAACCGTCTCGTTCACGGGTCACGGCGCACGCTGGGCTGACCTGAGTTGGGTGGCGTAATGCGCACACTTTTGGCCATTGACACGTCCGCGGGGACGAGTGTCGCCGTTGTTCGTGGGGGATCCGTACTTTCCGAACTGTCGACTGACGAGATTCGGCGTCACGCGGAGGTCATCGGGGATCTCATCTCGCGGTGCCTGACGGATGCGGGCATTACGCCCGCCGATGTGACCGATGTGGTCGCGGGCCGTGGGCCGGGGCCGTTTACGGGGCTTCGGGTGGGTATTGCGGCGGCCATCGCTTTTGCTGTGGGCCGGGGGATTCCGGTGCACGGTGTGCCGAGCCACGACGGGGTGGCGTGGGGTCACGATGGCCCGTGTGCGGTGATCACCGATGCGCGTCGCCGTGAAATCGCGGTCACCTGTTTCACCGCCGGGGGTGAATCCCGGGCGGTCTTGGGGCCCCTCCTCGCCACCGAGGACACCCTGGCGGGCCTCGTCGATTTGGTGGCGTATCCGGAACTTCGTGCGGCGAACATTTCCGCTGCCGGGCTCGGGTTGCGTGCAGAACACGGGTTGAACGCCGGCGAGGATTTCACGGACTGCCGTGCCCTGTACCTTCGGGCGCCCGACGCGGTCCCCTCGAACGGGCCAAAGAAGGTGCTGGGATGATCGAAATCCGCGAGGCGCGTCCCGCCGATGGCGACGCAATTTTCGCCATCGAGCTGGCAACTTTTCCCGCCGATGCGTGGTCGCGTGGGGTGCTCGACGCCGAGCTGTCGAGCCCGTTCGGCGTGTACCTTGTCGCGGTAGACGGCGATGACGTCGTCGGTTATGGCGGGGCGCAACTCTTGCCCGACGCCACACAGGGCGACATTCAGACTCTCGCGGTGTCCGCCGCGCATCGCGGCCACGGTGTGGGCGCTGCATTGCTGGACGCCTTGTTGTCGCGCACTGCCGCGGGGGGTGCGACCCACATGATGCTCGAGGTTCGTGCCGACAATCCTGTCGCCCAGTCGTTGTATGAACGCCGTGGTTTCACCGTGATCGCCCGCCGCCCCGGTTATTACCAGCCCGCGAATGTGGATGCACTGATTATGCAGAGGGGGCCTGGGGATGCGTGAGCCGCTCGTGCTGGGAATCGAGACCAGCTGTGACGAAACCGGAGTCGGGATCGTCCGCGGTCGCACACTGTTGGCCAATGTGATTGCGTCGTCGATGGACGAGCACGCAATCTATGGGGGAGTCGTTCCCGAGATCGCGGCACGCGCACACCTCGAAGCGCTGCAGGGCACCATCACCGAGGCGCTCCACCGTGCGGGCGTGACCATCGACGAGTTGGACGGTATCGCGGTGACCGCGGGTCCGGGTCTTGCGGGCGCCTTGATGGTCGGCGTGGGTGCGGCCAAGGCTCTCGCCGTCGCATCGGGTAAGCCGCTGTATGGCGTCAACCATCTGGTGGGCCATGTGGGCGCGGATGTGTTGCGCGAGGACGGCACCGACATCGAGTTGCCGACCGTGGCCCTGCTCGTCAGCGGTGGGCACACGTCGTTGCTGCTGGTGCGCGACCTTGTGGACGACGTGGTGATGTTGGGGGAGACCATTGATGACGCAGCGGGTGAAGCCTTTGACAAGGTCGCCCGACTGCTGAAACTGCCGTACCCCGGCGGGCCGCACATTGATCGGATGGCGGCCGAGGGTGACCCGGCGGCGATTGCGTTCCCGCGCGGGTTGAGCCTGCCCAAGGACATGGACAAGCATCGCTACGATTTTTCGTTCTCGGGTCTGAAGACCAGTGTGGCCCGTTTTGTGGAAACCGCCGAGGCGAATGGTGTCACCGTTTCCGTACCCGATGTGGCGGCGTCGTTCCGCGAGGCGGTCGCCGATGTGCTGGTGCGCAAGGCGGTTGCCGCGTGCGCCGAGCATGGGGTTCCCCGCCTGCTGTTGGGTGGCGGTGTGGCCGCCAATGCTCGGGTGCGTGAGTTGGCCGAGCAGCGCTGTGCAGAAAACGGGATCGAGTTGCGCGTTCCGCCGCTGTCGTTGTGCACCGATAACGGCGCGATGATTGCGGCGTTGGGTGCTCACATCATGTCGCGCGGGTTTGCCCCCAGCGACCTGGATTTCCCCGTCGATTCCACACTTCCGGTTTCACTCGTTCAGGTCTGAGGCTCGCAGCCCGTCGGGGCCCGATGCCGTGTCGCCCGCCGACCGTGTCGCTGGTTCGGTGTGTCAGAGTCGATCGACGAGGAGTGCTGCGCGGCCGTCGCCCACACGGGTAAGGATCAGTGTCGCCGACCCAGAACCTTTGAGTTTCAGCGCGGTTCGGAACTGTGCGGGGTCGATGTCGACGCCGCGTTTCTTGATTTCCAGTGTGCCGATTCCCAGTTCGCGCATGCGGGCGGCAACTTTTTTGATGTCGAGGGGCAGCACTTCGCGTACGGCGAACCCGGCGGCAAAGGGGCTGTCCGATGCCGTGTCCGAGCTGAGGTAGGCGATGTCGCGGGCGATTGTGTGGGCAGACAGCTGGTGCGCGAGGGTGACGAGCAGTTGTGATCGAATCACGGCACCGCTGGGTTCGTACAGGTACTGTCCCAATGGCCCAATCTCTACGGGTGTGTCCTCGGCTTCGCCGACCAACTCGTGCACGTCGCCGCGGATCACGAGGGCGGATCGGGTGATTCCCGGCCGCGCGAGTGCCCCCGTCCATACGACGCATTCGACGGTTTCGCCGTCGCTTTCGACCCACTGGGCTTCGCAGTCTGCGGGCAGCAGGTCGTGTTCGATTGCGGGTCCCAGTTTGATTCCGCTGGGGGTGTGTGCCGCGCGTTCGAAGACCCAGGTCAGCGAGGGGGACCAGTCCGCGGGGTCGTGGAGTCGTTTCCCGGTGCTGCGCCGGGCGGGGTCGAACCAGAGCCCGTCGAACTCTGTGAGGTCGATGTCGGTGACGTCCGAGCACACCGCGGCAGCGTGGGGGTAGGGGGCGAGGTTGTGTGCCGTGCATCGCGCGGTGGGTTCGTCGCGGTCGACTGCGGTGACGGCGATTCCACGTTCTGCGAGCGCCAGGGCGTCGCCACCGATTCCACATCCCAGGTCGGCGACGCGGTTCAGTCCCGCTGCGGCGAAACGTGCGGCGTGCAATCGCGACACCACGAGCCGTGTGGCCTGCTGGAGGCCAGCGTCGGTGAACAGGCACCGTTCGGCATGTTCACCGAATTTTGATGCGGCTTTGAGTCGCAGCCGACGTTGCGTCATGACCGCGGCGACCACGTCGGGTTCGTGACCGGCGGCGCGCAACCGCGATACCTCGCGCACCACATCGGTCGCGGCGGTGACGTGGGGCAATTCGGCCAACAGGCGAAGCGCCTCGGGGCGGAACAGCACGTCGGCCTCGTGTTTGTTCATGTGACTATTCTCTCGCGCCGAGGCTGGCACTCGCGTTGCGAGAGTGCTAATCGAGTGGGTAAACTAGCAGAGCGCATTTCGCGTCAAAGTCCTACGAAAGAAGAGGTCAACCGTGTCGGTCGCTATCAAGCCGCTCGAAGATCGCATTGTCATCCAGCAGGTCGCAGCCGAGCAGGTCACTGCTTCGGGCATCGTCCTGCCTGACTCCGCGAAGGAAAAGCCCCAAGAGGGCACTGTTGTCGCCGTGGGCCCCGGTCGCATTGACGACAACGGAAACCGCGTACCCCTCGACATCGCCGTTGGCGACGTTGTTCTGTACTCGAAGTACGGCGGAACCGAAGTCAAGTACAACGGAACCGAGTACCTGGTGCTGGGTGCCCGTGACATTCTCGCAATCGTCGAACGCTAATTCGCGCAGAGATTGCCGTGAAGCCCTCGAGAAATCGGGGGCTTCATTCTTTGTCGGTAGTCTGAGACGGTGAAGTCAACGAAACTGTCCAGCGGCGTCGCTGCCGGCTTAGGTTCGTATGTTTTGTGGGGATTCCTTCCCGCCTACTTCATCCTCCTGAAGCCCACCAGTGCCTGGGAAATTGTGGCGTGGCGCATTTCGCTGTCGTTCCTGTTCTGTCTGGTGTTGCTGGTGTTCATGCGTCAGATTCGCTCCACCTTCGCGTTGCTGCGCGATCGCGGTGTCGTGTGGATGACGTTGTTGGCGGGCGTGCTGATTTACGTGAACTGGCAGGTGTTTCTGCTCGCCACCCTGAACGGCCATATCGTCGAGAGCGCCTTGGGATATTTCATTAACCCGATTGTGACGATCCTGATCGGCGTGTTTGCGTTGGGCGAGAAGCTGCGCCCGATGCAGTGGGTGGCGATCGGGATGGCGACGGTCGCGGTGGGTGTTCTGGTCGTGGGTTACGGGTCGGTGCCGTGGTACGGGCTGACGCTCGCGGCGAGTTTTGGCAGTTATGGCTTTGTGAAAAAGAAGCTGGGTGGCCGCGTTGGTGCTGTCGCCGGTCTGACGTTCGAGTCGATGTGGTTGCTGCCCATCGCGGTGATTGAGCTGTTTTGGGTGTCGTCGACCACGGGGTTGTCGATGTTTACCGACGGCGTGTGGCACGGTGTGGCGTTGGCCATGGCGGGCGCGGTTACCGCGGTTCCGCTGATCCTGTTCAGTCGTGGTGCCGCACTGATTCCGTTGTCGTGGATGGGATTCATGCAATACATCACGCCATCGATGCAGTTCGCGTTTGGTGTGTTCATCATGCTCGAGCCGATGCCCCCGGAGCGTCTCACCGGTTTTGTGTTGGTGTGGATCGGGTTGATTGCGTTGATGGCGGACAACCTGTTCGCGTCCCGGCGAAAAATACAACTGCCGCGTTGACAGAGCAATCAGTGCCCACGCGACCAGAACAACGAAAACCGCGGAATGGGCTCTATTCGGCGACGGAATCCGTCGAACAGCCTGAATCCCCATGATTTCTCGTTACAAAGCGTTACACGCTTGTAACCGTTACAACTAGGCAATCGTCGCGCCCGCGCACTAGCGTTTAGGTAGCACAAAGCAACCCGCTGTGTGCTCTCTAAATATGAAATCAAGGAGAACCATGGGCGCATTCGCGAAGGCTTCGGCCACCCGTAAGGTTTCGACCCTTCTCGGTGGTCTGGCAATGCTCGGCACCTCGGCACTCGTGCTGAGCGGCTGCGCTGCAACCCCCACGGAGACCGAACCAGTCGGCGACCTCACCCTCAAGATCGGTACTGCACTGCCGCAGACCGGTAACCTCGCATTCCTCGGCCCGCCCGAAGAAGCAGGTGTGGCACTCGCTGTCGCAGAAATCAACGAAGCTGCCAAGGGCATCACCGTCGACGTCACCTGGGGTGACTCGGGTGACACCGACAACAAGGCATACGAAACCGAAATCCCCCGTCTGCTCGACGCAGGCGTTCAGGCGATCCTCGGTGCTGCTTCGTCGGGTACCTCGCTGCAGTTCATCGACCAGGTTACTGGCGCTGGTGTAATCCAGTTCTCGCCTGCTAACACCTCGGCCGCACTGACCACCTACGCAGACAACGGACTCTACTTCCGTACTGCTCCTTCGGACGTCCTCCAGGGCGAGGTTCTCGGTAACCTCATCGCTGAAGACGGCATCGAAACCCTCGGCATGATCGTCCTCAACGACTCGTACGGAACTGGCCTCCAGGAATTCGTTACGACTGCGTTCGAGGCAGCCGGTGGTGAAGTTGTTGCAGCACCCACCTACAACACGGGTGACACCAACTTCGACGCTCAGATTGCAGAAGTTACTGCTGCAAACCCTGACGCTATCGTCCTCATCACCTTCGAAGAAGTGAAGACCATTGCTCCCGAGCTCATCGGTGGCGGCTTCCCCGCTGACAAGGTGTACTTCGTTGACGGTAACCTCGCTAACTACTCGGAAGACTTCGAGCCTGGTCTGCTGACCGGTGCCAAGGGAACCCTCCCCGGCCTGGACATCTCGACCATCTCGGACTTCACCGCTCGCATGAACGACAACTGGGTTGCCGAAGGAAACGCTGACCTCGCCGACGTATTCGCATACGGCCCCGAGGCTTACGACGCAGTTGTTCTTCTCGCACTCGCTGCTCTTGAGGCTGGCGCAACCGACGGTGTTTCCGTCGCTGCAAAGCTCCAGGAAGTTTCGGGTGGTTCGGGTGAGGGCGAAAAGTGCACCAGCTTCGCTGACTGCGCTGACATCATCATCGCCGGCGGCACCGCCGACTACGATGGCGTCTCGGGCCCCATCACCTTCGACGAGAACGGTGACCCCACCGAAGCAACCATCATGATCTACCAGTACGGTGACGACAACGTTGCTGTTCCTTTCAAGGGCTAATTAACCCGCGAAAAGATCGTACGGAAGGGCCCCAGCTTCGGCTGGGGCCCTTTTGTGTTCCCCCTAGGCGGCGGGGGAGCGGGGCGCAGGGAGCGGGGCGCACAAGGCACCTGCGCCGCTCGGGGCATTCACTGTCGCCATCAGCCGCATTCGGGCGGCCACGAGGCCGCACAGCGCGTTGCGAGTCGCGCACAGCCACCACGCAGCCGCTTGAGGCGTCTCGCCGCCCCACATCACGTTCCCTTGCCGTCTCCGCACGGCCCGCGCAGAACGGCCTGTATGGCTTCCTGCCGGCAACTCGGCCGCTCACGCAAGGAACGACAGTCTCCTTGGCCGTGAGGACCCCGATCTGCGTGTGGCCGCCGGTGGGTGTGATGCCGTTCGGGACGCCGTTCGTGGGGCACCACCCGGGCACAAAAAATGGGGGCCGGCCCAAAGGCCGACCCCCACACGGTTGCGGAACTATGTACCCAGGGTTCCCAGGTACAGTCCGATGACCTTGGGGTCGTTCAGCAGGTCACGGCCGGTGCCGGTGTATGCGTCCTTACCCTGGTCCAGCACGTAACCGCGGTCACAGATCTGCAGGCAACGACGTGCGTTCTGCTCGACCATGATCGTGGTGACGCCGGCCTTGTTGATCTCGGACACGCGGATGAACGCCTCGTCCTGACGTGCGGGCGACAGACCAGCACTGGGCTCGTCCAACAGCAGCACGGCGGGGTCCATCATCAGCGCACGGCTCATGGCGACCATCTGGCGCTCACCACCCGACAGCGAACCTGCGCGCTGCTTCAAACGCTTGCCGAGTTCAGCAAAGATGCTGGTGACGAACTCGAGGCGCTCTTCGTAGTGCTTGGGGCGCTGGTACAGGCCCATCTGCAGGTTCTCTTCGATGGTGAGGCTCTGGAAGACGTTGTTGGTCTGAGGAACGAAACCGACACCGCGTGACACGAGCTGGTTTGCCTTCAGGCCGGTGATGTCTTCACCGTTGAGGTTGATTTCGCCGCCGCGAACCTTGACCATGCCGAACATGGACTTGAGCAGCGTGGACTTACCGGCACCGTTGGGGCCGATAATTCCGATCAGTTCACCCTTGTTGGCGACGAGGTCGGCGCCGTTGATGATGTTGATGCCGGGGAGGTATCCAGCGTAGAGATCCTTGATCTCGACTACAGGCTTGTTATCGCTCATAGTGGACTCCTACTTCGACTCGGGGAGGCTAATGCGACCGGTGACAGCGCCGAGGTCGACGTCCTGGTGGCTTCCCAGGTAGGCGTCGATAACGGCAGGGTTCTTCATGACCTCGTCGGGTGCGCCTTCGGCGACAACCTTTCCTTCGGCCATAACGATGACCCAGTCAGCAATGTGGCGAACCATGTGCATGTCGTGTTCCACGAACAGCACGGTCATGCCCTGCGTCTTGAGGTCGAGGATGTGGTCCAGCAGCGACTGGGTCAGTGCGGGGTTCACACCGGCCATGGGCTCGTCGAGCATCACCAGGGTGGGGTCCGTCATCAGCGCGCGAGCCATTTCGAGGAGCTTGCGCTGACCGCCCGAAAGCGATGCAGCGAAGTCTTCGTGCTTGGCGTCGAGCTTGAAGCGCTTGAGCAGCTCCATTGCCTTGACTTCGATCTCGGAGTCCTGCTTCTTCCACAGTGCGGGGATGAGGCTGGACAGCAGCTTCTCGCCACGCTGGCCGGTGTTGCCGAGCTTCATGTTGTCCATGACGGTCAGCAGGCCCAGAGCCTTGGTGAGCTGGAAGGTGCGGATGAGTCCCATGCGGGCCACCTTGAACGACGGGACGCCGTTCAGCGACTTGCCGTTGAAGCTCCACGTTCCCTCGTTGGGCTGGTCGAAACCGGTGAGCAGGTTGAAGAACGTGGTCTTTCCTGCACCGTTGGGTCCGATCAGCGCGGTGATCGCGTTGCGGGGGATTTCAACGTGGTCCACGTTGACGGCGGTGAGGCCGCCGAACTGGCGGACAATGCCGTCAGCGACGAGGATCGGGTCCTTCTTGGCGACACCGGGTGCGGGTTCGCCAATGTGCAGACCAGTCGATTTGACCGGAGTGGTCGAGGGGTTTGCGTTACCGGACAAAGGTCAGCTCCTTCTTGTTTCCGAAGATGCCCTGAGGGCGGAACACGACGATCAGAACCAGTGCAACACCGACGATGATGTACTTGATCTGTGCGGCCTGGATCGAGGTCAGACCCAGCAGCAATCCTGCTTCCGCCATGGCGGGGAAGAGGAGGCCGAGGAATGCCTGCAGCACCCAGAAGATGAGCGAACCAACGAGCGGTCCGAACACGGTTGCGGCACCACCGAGCAGCAGTGCGGTCCAGATGAAGAACGTCAGCGAGGTGACGTACTGTCCCTGGTTCACGTTCGAGGACATGGCGAGGACGAGTCCACCCATAGCTCCCAGAACACCACCGATGATCAGTGCCTGCATCTTGTAGGTGAAGACGTTCTTGCCCAGCGAGCGGATGGCGTCTTCGTCCTCGCGGATACCCTTGAGCACACGGCCCCAGGGCGAGTTCACGAGGCGCCATACGGCGAACGTGGCGATGGCGAGGATGAGGAGTCCCACGATGCGAACCCACCAGGTGGCGGCGGTGTCTTCAAACGGAGGGAATCCGTAGGTGCCGTCGGCGATGGGGTTTGCTTCCTGGAATTCGCCGTTGTAACCGAAGAGACCGTCAGCCGATCCGGTGTACTCGTCGAAGGTCTTCGTCAGGAACAGCAGTCGCAGAATTTCTGCGGCAGCAATCGTGACGATGGCCAGGTAGTCTCCGCGAAGACGCAGGGTGGGGATACCCAGAATCAGGGCGAATACGACGGCTGCGCCGAGTCCGACCAGTGCGGCCAGGTACCAGGGCAGGCCGAACGACAGGATGCCCATCGCGTAACCGTATGCACCGAGTGCCATGAATCCAGCCATACCCATGTTGAGCAGACCAGCGAAACCAAAGTGCACGGCGAGACCGAGAGCGGCCAGCGCGTAGGCGATGGTGACAGGGGCGAGGACGAACCCCGCGGTCGAGTTAAGGATGCCAAGAATATCCATGGTGTTAACCGATCCTTTCCTTGCGTCCGAGGATGCCCTGAGGGCGGAAGAGCAGAATGACGATGAGGACGACGAGCGCGCCAACATACTTCAGGTCTGACGGGATGAAGAGGCTGGAGGCCTCGACGAGCACACCGACGATCAGCGAACCGACCAGTGCGCCCCATGCGGTTCCCAGGCCACCGAGGGTGGTCGCTGCGAACATGAGGAGCAGAATCTGTCCACCCATATCCCAGCGGATGCCGGGACGGAAGTAGGCCCACAGGATGCCCGAGAAGCCGGCGAGGGTTGCACCCACGATCCAGACCACGCGAACGACCGAGTCGACGTTGATGCCCGAGGCAGCAGCGAGTCCGGGGTTGTCCGAGATGGCACGCGTTGCCTTACCCATGCGGGTGAACATCAGCCACCATGCGAAGGCGGCGATGAGGATGACCGAGATGGCCATGCTGGCCATGTCGATCCAGCTCAGTGCGACGGTTCCAAAGAGGGGGATCTTGGGAGCGTCAGCGCCGGGGAGCTGTTCGGTGCCACCACCGATGAAGAGCTGGAAGGTGTAACGCACGGCGAGCGACAGACCGATGGAGACAATCATCAGCTGTACAAGGCCAGTGTTACGGCGACGCAGTGGTGCCCAGATGGCCGAGTCGAGACCCCAACCGAACAGTGCGGACGCCACGATGGCGGCGATGATGGCCAACCAGATTGGCGCACCCATGCCCGACATGACGAAGGTCACGATGGCGCCGAAGGTCACCATTTCTGCGTGTGCGAAGTTTGAAATACCGGTTGTTCCATAAATAAGGGACATACCGATTGCAGCGAGAGCCAGCATGAGGCCGAAGTTCACACCACTGATCAGTCGCTGTACGACCTGGTCAATATATGGTGCGACAACTCGTTCGCCCTTGCCGATGAAGTAGTTCATGGTGACGCGACCGCCAGGGCCCATCTCTACTTCCATGACTGCTGCCTCGACAACGTCGGTCGTTTCAGGGTTGTCCTTAACGATGACGCCTTCCGGCAGAGTGGTCTCGTCCAGGGTGACGGTGTAGGTCGTGTTGCGTTCGGAAACGCCGACCTTCCATTTACCCTCGGCGTCGGTCACGACATCAGCGTCGATGCCGTTTCCGTTGACATTAATTGATACTCCAGCGAGCGGCTCGCCGCTCTTTTGGACGTTACCACTTACTTTGTATGGCATTTCATCGTTGACGGTGTCGGCGGTAGCCGGCCCTGCCATCAACAGAACGCCGAGTGAAAGGGCGGTGGTGGCCAGTGCGGCTAGAAGCCGGGCGGCGCGCCCTCGTTTCACGGTCGTGTTCTCCACGGATCCTCCTGGTCGCTGCTCCCCAGACGGTTGTCTAGGAATGTAGGTCGACATTGACATTAGTGACCATTCGTTTCCGACGGATTTCGCCACTCTGCGAAAGGTCGTCTAATTATTGCGAGAAAACTCGGATATTGCTAACCCAGTACGATAAGTAGGAACAAGTTTTACCGAATATGCGCAGAATCGTTGCGGAAAAAGGAGAAAAATGTCCATGGACGAACCCTTCGCGTTGACTGGTCTCACCTACGACGACGTGATGCTTCTTCCCGCTCACACGGACGTAATCCCCAGCGAGGCGGACACGTCGTCGCGTTTGACCCGCCGCATTTCGGTGTGGGCTCCGATTGTGTCGAGTGCAATGGACACCGTCACCGAGGCGCGCATGGCTATTGGTATGGCACGTCAGGGTGGTCTGGGCATCCTGCACCGCAACCTGTCGATTGCCGATCAGGCTGAACAGGTGGACAAGGTGAAGCGTTCCGAGTCGGGCATGATTTCGAACCCGGTGACGACCACCCCGGATGCGACGGTCGCCGATGTAGATCGCCTGTGCGGCGAGTACCGCGTGTCGGGCCTTCCCGTCATCGACGCCGATGGCGTGCTGGTGGGCATCATCACGAACCGCGACATGCGTTTCGTGGCTGCCGAGGTTGCCGAGTCGACCCTGGTGCGCGACGTGATGACGTCGAGCCCGCTGATCACCGGCCCGGTCGGTATCGCCCCCGAGCAGGCCATTGCGCTGTTCGCGGAGCACAAGATTGAAAAGCTGCCGCTCGTCGATGCCGAGGGCAAGCTGCGTGGGCTCATCACGGTGAAGGACTTCGAGAAGACCGAGAAGTACCCTCACGCCACGAAGGACTCGGCTGGCCGACTTCGTGTGGGTGCCGCAATTGGTTTCTTTGGCGACGCATGGGAGCGTGCGTGTGCGCTGCGCGACGCCGGCGTCGACATCCTCGTGGTGGACACCGCAAACGGTGACTCCAGCGGCGTGCTCGACATCGTGCGTCGACTGAAGGCTGACGCCTCGTTCGACCACATCGACGTGATCGGTGGAAACGTGGCCACAAAGGCCGGCGCCGAGGCCCTGATTTCTGCCGGTGTTGACGCCGTGAAGGTGGGCGTGGGACCCGGCTCGATTTGCACCACCCGCGTTGTCGCCGGTGTGGGCGTGCCTCAGGTCACCGCAATTCACGAGGCATACAAGGCGGCAAAGCTCGCCAATGTCCCCGTGATCGCCGACGGTGGTTTGCAGTATTCGGGTGACATCGCAAAGGCGCTGGTCGCTGGAGCCGAAACCGTCATGCTCGGTTCGTTGCTGGCCGGAACCGATGAAAGCCCCGGAGACCTCGTATTCGAGGGCGGCAAGCAGTTCAAGATGTACCGCGGAATGGGTTCGCTGGGCGCACTGCAGACCCGCGGCAAGAAGACCTCGTATTCGCGTGACCGTTACTTCCAGGCCGACGTGCCCAGCGACGAACAGCTGGTGCCCGAAGGTATCGAAGGCCGCGTCGCCTACCGTGGCCCGTTGGGCTCGGTCATCTACCAGTTGCTCGGTGGCCTGCGTCAGTCGATGTTCTACACCGGCAGCCGCACCATCGCCGATCTGCGCGCC
>JBEEON010000024.1:0-12765 GCA_041191625.1 Actinomycetota bacterium
ATCGTGCAGGTGGCGATGCTCGAGGAAGCCCAACCGTTCCTCGACCGCGCCGTCACAGTGTCCGAGCCTCGAATCGTCGCCGGTGTGCGAATCTTTACCGCAGATTTCGGCACGTACCGAATCACCCTCGCCGTGAGCGGCATCGGACTCGTCAATGCGGCGCAGGCTGCCACGACACTATTGGCCGAACACCCGCACGGTGTGCCGCTCATCAGTGCAGGAACTGCCGGGGGAGTCGCATCGCACACCTCGGTGGGGGACGTCATCGTCGGTGTCGATATTTTCAACCTCGAGGCTGATGCTCAGGCGTTCGGTTACCAACTGGGTCAAGTGCCGGGGATGCCCACACACTACGAATCAACGGAAGCTCTTGTCGATGCCATTCGTGACGTCGCCCACGCGCACCCCGTCCGTTTCGCAGGAATTGGGTCCGGCGACAAATTTGTGACCTCCGACCATGCACACCGGATTCGAGCCCAGTTTGACGGAATCGATGCTGTCGACATGGAATCCGTTGCCATCGCACAGGTTGCCTATCGGCATGGCTCGCAATTCGTGACCGTCAGAGCTGTTTCGGATCTGTGCGCACCCGACGGAACCGAATTTCTCACCCACCTCGACGGTGCTGCCGAGCGCTCGGCAGACGTCGTGCTGGGTGCTCTCGCACAACTACAGCGCTAGCGAAGTCGTAGTTCGTTAGTCTGAATACGAACGATAAGTGCACTACTAGGAGGACGATGTGTCGCGGACCGAGGCCACAACCACTGCCGGGACCGCACCCGCACACCCACCGGTACACGTTGCAGGAATTGACGCATTGCGCGCACTCGCGGTCCTTGCTGTCATCGCGTACCACCTCAATCCTGACCTGCTGCCCGGTGGATTCGTGGGAGTAGACATCTTTTTCACCATCTCGGGTTTCGTCATCACCAAATCGCTGATTGAACGACGTGCGAGCTCCGTGTGGGCGTTTTTCACCGGGTTTTATCGTCGACGCTTCGTGCGAATCGCCCCCGCGCTCTTTGTGTTCCTGGGATTCACGGCCCTCGCATCGGCAGTGTTTATCCCCAAATCCTTCATGAGCCAAGGCATCTTTGATACCGCGAAGTGGGCGATCTATGGGCTCAGCAACGTGTCGCTCGTCATGGGAAACGACGGATACTTTGGGGACCGCGCCGAATTCAACCCGTTCCTGCACACCTGGTCATTGGGTGTCGAGGAACAGTTCTACCTCGTCTTCCCGCTCATTGCGATCCTCATCGCTTGGGGGATACACCGACAGAAAGCGGCACTACGCACCGTGGGTATCGCGCTGCTAGTCGTGGCGACCCTCGTATCGTTCGGAATTAGCGTGTGGCAGACACAGCACGATGCAGTGAACGCCTTCTACATGCTGCCCGCACGCTTCTGGGAACTCGCCGTCGGAGTGCTGTTGTACCTGTTCCTCAGCCAACGCACCACCGCACGCCCCACTCGTCGGCAGCTCGCCACCGTATTCGTGCTCGGTGCGGCGACAGTGACCGTTTCGCTCATCTGGGCGACAACTGACGCATTCCCCTTCTGGTGGGCCGTACCCGCCGTACTCGGAACCGCGCTGCTCATTCACGCCGCCTACACTCACGACGGCAACTATGGGACGCTCGGACGAGCCCTCACCGCGCCCCTCGTGCTCTTCATCGGCAAGACCTCATTCTCGCTGTACCTGTGGCACTGGGGAATCTTCGTCCTCTTCCGTTGGACCGTAGGCCTTGACACGCTGTGGAAGCAGGCGCTCGCGTTAGCGTTGACCTTCCTCGCTGCATGGGTGAGCTACCGGTTTGTGGAGACGCCGTTCCGTACGGGTGCATTTGTGCGTCGACGTTCGGATCTCACCGTCATCGCCGTCGGAACTGTGTTCGCCGTGCTGTTGACTGCGGGGGTCACCGTTGCCAACGCCCGTGCCGTGACCGTCGCCAAGCGGCTCAACGATCCCGCATTCAGCGATTCGCAGGCAATCGACGCCAAACTGCAGACAATCCCCGTCGACAGCTACGGAGCGGGTCACACGTTGTACTTCGTCGGTGACTCGCATGCCGGTCACTACAAAAACCTCGCGCGTTGGGTGTCCGAAAAAACCGGTTCGGACTTTGACATGATTCGCCACTACGGTTGCGGGTTTGTCAACCTCTCGGGTCCCGCCGCAGACACCTGCCCCGGAGATCACGAATTTATCCACGAAATCACCGCCACCGCAGAGCCGGGCGACATTGTCGTCCTGTCGTCGTTCTCCACCGGCCGTATTTCTGGCCTCATGGGGCCGACCGACAAGGCGCAACTGCTGGAACAGGTCAACAGCCCAGAATCCGAGGCGCGTCGCGCTGAAGTGCTGGCAAGTTCAATCGCCGTGGTCGAAGAATTGCAGGCCGAGGGCCTCATCGTTGTTCTTGCCGCTCCCACACCGGTATTCGAGACCGCGACCGATCGGTGCCTGCAGTGGTTCAACCAGCTCAACCCGGTATGCGCCTCGGGATTCTCGACCGACCGTCCCTACCAGGACGCGTTCCGAGCCCCCGTGATGGAGTCCTATGTGACGCTGGCCGAAACCACGGGAGCCACATTGTGGGATCCGTTCCCCATTCTGTGCCCCGATTCGGACCTGTGCTATTCGAAACAGGGTGACGTGTACACCTACATCGACCAGCACCACCTGTCCGCAAACGGCAACCTGGTGCTGCTGGATTCGTTCCTCTCACTGAGTTACGACCTGTGGTTTGTGCCACTTCCGGACTGATTCGGTAAAGCGAAAACCCCCGAGCCAGTGGCTGCGGGGGTTTTTCAGTGGAGGGGATGACGGGAATCGAACCCGCGTGATCAGTTTGGAAGACTGAGGCTCTACCATTGAGCTACATCCCCACAGGGGAGTCTAATACAGATTTTTTCGTCGTGATGACACGAGGGCGGGCAGGCGACCCGAACAGCGCGCCAATAGGGGCCACAGGCGGCCGATTTGCGTACTGAACCACTGGCAATCCGAGCCGAAACTACCCGCTAGACTTAGGTAGCCTCGTGTGTGCTGTTTACAGTGCCACGGAAGCCCGGGGCGTAGCTCAGCTTGGCTAGAGCGCCCGCTTTGGGAGCGGGAGGTCGCAGGTTCGAATCCTGTCGCCCCGACGGTTTTTACCATCACATCAAGGAGATATGTAGTGCCTACGAACACAGTTGAGCGTCTGAGCGCCACTCGCGTCAAGCTGACCATTGCCGTGACCCCCGAAGAACTGAAGCCTTCGATCGAGCACGCCTACCAGCACATCGCCGAATCGGTGAGCATCCCCGGTTTCCGTAAGGGCAAGGTTCCCGCCCGCATGATCGACCAGCGCGTCGGCCGCGGCGAGGTCCTCAACCACGCCGTATCCGAAGGCATCGACGGTTTCTTCCGTGACGCAGTCAAGGCTGAAAACATCAAGCCCCTCGGCCGCCCCGAAATGGTGGACACCGTTCTTCCCGAGGTCGCAGACTTCTCGGGCAACCTGGTAATCACCATCGAAACCGATGTTCGCCCCGAGTTTGACCTGCCCGCCTACGAGGGCATCAAGGTCACCGTCGACGCAGCAGCAGTGTCGAAGTCCGATGTCGACGCCGAACTGGAACAGGTTCGCAGCCGCTTTGGAACCCTCGTCACCGTTGACCGTCCCGTCGCAAAGGGTGACTTCGTCACCATCGACCTCGCCGCCACCATTGGTGACCAGGAAATCGATTCTGCTTCGTCCATTTCGTACGAGGTTGGTTCGGGCGAACTGATTGACGGCATCGACGAAGCACTCGACACCCTCACCGCAGGCGAGTCGACGTCGTTCGAATCCGAACTGCTCGGTGGCGATCACGCCGGCGAAAAGGCCCTCGTGTCGGTCACCGTCACCAGCGTCAAGGAGCGCGAGCTTCCCGAGGCAGACGACGAGTTCGCTCAGGTTGCCAGCCAGTTCGACACCATCAAGGAACTCCGCGAAGACCTGAAGGCTCAGCTCGAAAACCGCAAGGTGTACGAACAGGGTGCACAGGCACGTACCAAGCTGGTTGACGCACTGCTCGAGAAGGTCACCATCGAGGTTCCTGCCGGCGTTATCGCCGACGAGGTAAACCGTCACCTGGAGGGCGAGAACCGCCTCGAGGATGACACCCACCGCGCCGAGGTCACCGAGTCGACCGAAAAGTCGTTCCGCCTGCAGTTGCTGCTCGACACCATCGCAGAGAAGGAAGAAGTTCAGGTCGGTCAGGACGAGCTCCTGTCGTACCTCTTCCAGTCGGCTCAGCAGTACGGCATGGAAGCCAACGAATTCATCAAGATCCTGTCGCAGAACGGCCAGATCCCCGCAATGGTGGGCGAAGTTGCTCGTTCCAAGGCCATCGCAATCGTCCTCAGCAAGGCTGAGGTTGTCGACTCGAAGGGCAAGGTCATCGACCTTTCCGACTTCACCGCTTCGGCAACCGCGTCGGTGGAATCGCCCATCGACGAGCACGAGGGTCACGACCACGACGACCACGCTGGTCACAACCACTAAGCGTTAACGGAAAGAGGGGGTGGAAACGCCCCCTCTTTTCTTTGCCCTTGGCGAATTTTCCGGATGCTGCTCGCGGCCTCGGATACGCTGTTAACGAACCATTAAAGGAGTGTGTGATGAGCGATTCCCCGTTCCCGCCGAACGTGTTTGACCGTCTGTTGAAGGACCGCATCATTTGGCTGGGCAGTGAAGTCCGCGATGAAAACGCCAACGAGATCGCAGCCAAGCTGCTGCTCTTGGCCGCAGAGGACCCCGAAAAGGACATCTACCTGTACATCAACTCACCCGGTGGTTCCATCACCGCGGGCATGGCCATTTACGACACCATGCAGTTTGTCCCCAACGACATTGTCACCGTGGGAATCGGTATGGCCGCGTCGATGGGCCAGCTTTTGCTGACAGCAGGCACGAAGGGCAAGCGTTACATCACGCCCAACGCACGAGTGCTGTTGCACCAGCCCCACGGTGGGTTCGGTGGTACCGCGTCGGACATTCAGACCCAGGCCCAGCTGATCCTCAGCATGAAGCAGCGACTGGCGGAAATCACCGCAGCTGCTACGGGCAAGACCGTCGAACAGGTCAACGCGGATGGTGACCGTGACCGCTGGTTCACCGCCGAGGAAGCCTTGGAATACGGATTCGTTGATCACATTCGCGCCAGCGCAACCGATGTCATCGGTGGCGGCGGAACGAGCGGAAAGTAAGCATCATGAACTTTGATTTTGACGGCCGCGCGCCCATCGCAATGCCCCAGTCGCGTTACATCCTTCCCGATTTCGAAGAGCGCACCTCGTATGGTGTTCGTTCGCAGAACCCCTACTCGAAGCTGTTCCAGGACCGCATCGTTTTCTTGGGTGTTCAGGTCGACGATGCCTCGGCCGACGATGTGATGGCGCAGCTGCTCGTTCTGGAAAGCCAGGACCCCGAACGTGACATTGTCATGTACATCAATTCGCCCGGTGGATCGTTCACCGCGATGACCGCAATCTATGACACCATGCAGTACATTCGCCCCCAGATTCAGACCGTGGTCCTGGGACAGGCCGCATCGGCTGCAGCGGTGCTGTTGGCCGGTGGTACGCCGGGTAAGCGTTTGGCTCTGCCCAATGCACGAATTCTGATCCACCAGCCCTCCACGGGCGACGCCGGTCGCGGTCAGGCTTCGGACATCGAGATCCAGGCGCGCGAAATCGCTCGACTGCGCGAATGGCTCGAGGTCACCCTGGCCGGTCACTCGAACAAGTCCATTGACGAGGTTCGTCAGGACATTGATCGTGACAAGATCCTTACGGCGTCCGAGGCACTGGAATACGGTCTCATCGACCAGATTCTCACGAGCCGCAAGACCCTGCCGGCGTCCTAGCCGCAACGATGAAAGCCCGGGACAATGTCCCGGGCTTTCATCGTTGCTAGTTCAGGTGGTCCTCGCTGGTCCGGGAACCGAGCGAACTCATCAACAGCACGATTGCGCCGATGATGACGGGAATCGTGATGACCCCGATGACGATGGGGGTGATGCTCGGTTCACCAAAATTGTTTTCGGGACCGGGGGTACCGGGGCTCGGGGCTTCGGTCGGCGTCGCGGATGGTTCACCCGCACCGATGGGCTCCTGAGCCACACCACACTCGGGGATGAGGGCGAAGGCGGGACCCGCTGTGGCGGAAGCATCGGGAGCCCAGTCAAAGCTGAATTCTCCGGTGATGGTGTGCCCATCACGGGATACGAGCTGATATTGAACGAAATAGGTGCCGGACACTGCGCCCAGGACGGGGGAGGCGGTCACGCTGGTGCCCTCAACCGTTACGCACCCATCGCCGTAATACGCACCCTCGCTGTCGCTGACGACGACAGCGAAACCGCCCGCCTCAGACCCCAAATCGAGCAGCTCGTCGTTTGTGGTGATGACGATGTCGGTCTGCGCGCCTACTGTCGAGCCGTCGGCGGGAACCGTCGACAACACCGCGTTGTGTGCGTGAGCGGGGCCGGCCAGAAACAGGATTCCTGCCGACCACACCGTGATCGTCACGAATTTCATAAGCGTGCGCATAAACCCAGAATACGCGCCACACGTGCCCGGTTATTCACAATGTCCCGGCAGTCGTCGCGTCCTTGTTAGGCTTGGGGGAGTCATCAAGGAGGGTGTATGCCACGCATCGGAGACAGCACAGAGCTGTTGAAGTGTTCCTTCTGTGGGAAAACCCAGAAGCAGGTGCAACAGCTGATTGCTGGGCCCGGCGTGTACATCTGTGACGAGTGCGTCGAACTGTGTAACGAGATCATCGACGAACGCATGACCGAAGCCAAGGGCGACGAAGTCATCGACTTCGATCTGCCGAAGCCTCGCGAAATTGCGGCCTTCCTCGACGAATATGTCATCGGTCAGGACGCGGCAAAGCGTTCGCTGTCCGTGGCCGTGTACAACCACTACAAGCGTGTGCGTGCCAGTGAGGGCCCCCGCGCTGCAGACCAGTTGCACGACGACATCGAAATCGCGAAATCCAACATCCTCATGATCGGCCCCACGGGCTGCGGTAAAACTTATCTGGCTCAGACTCTCGCTCGCCGTCTGAACGTGCCCTTCGCCGTCGCCGATGCAACGGCATTGACCGAGGCGGGGTATGTCGGTGAAGACGTCGAAAACATTCTGCTGAAATTGTTGCAGGCCGCAGATTTTGATGTCGCCCGCGCGCAAAACGGCATCATTTACATCGACGAAATCGACAAGATCGCGCGCAAGGCCGAGAACCCGTCGATTACCCGCGATGTCTCGGGTGAAGGCGTGCAGCAGGCATTGCTGAAAATTTTGGAGGGCACCGTCGCTAGCGTGCCGCCGCAGGGTGGTCGTAAGCACCCCCACCAAGAATTCATCCAGATCGACACCACCAATGTGCTGTTCATCGTCGCCGGTGCCTTCGCGGGACTGGAAGAAATCATTTCGCAGCGCGTCGGCCGCCACGGAATCGGGTTCGGCGCTCCGCTGCAGGCGAAGCGTGACGACCTGCAACTGTTCGGCGAGGTGCTGCCAGAGG
The DNA here is from genome assembly GCA_041191625.1 of Actinomycetota bacterium. GTDB lineage: Bacteria > Actinomycetota > Actinomycetes > Actinomycetales > Microbacteriaceae > MWH-TA3. The sequence goes on from JBEEON010000024.1 coordinate 7,566, forward strand.
ACCTTCACAAGTTTGGGTTGATTCCCGAGTTCATCGGCCGACTTCCTGTCGTGGCCTCGGTTCTTCCGTTGGACCGCAGCGCCCTGATCGACATCCTCACCGGCCCCAAGAACGCACTGGTGAAGCAGTATCAGCGCATGTTTAGCCTCGACGGTGTCGAGCTGGAATTCGACCAGGACGCTCTCGACGCGATCGCCGACCTTGCGGTCAGCCGCCAGACCGGTGCCCGTGGTTTGCGAGCCATCATGGAGGACGTGCTCGGCCCCATCATGTTCGAGGTGCCGTCCGTCGACCACATTGCAAAGGTCATTGTCACGAGGGCCGCAGTTCTCGACGGTGCCGAGCCCACCCTCGTCCACGTCGGCGAGCGCACCGAGAAGTCCGCCTAGTTTTCTGCTGGGGCGACGGCGGTTAAGTCGTCAGTCCGCGGCGACGCAGCAGCGCGCCGATGTCTGCATCGCGCCCCCGCAGCTCTCGATAGGCCTCGAGTGGGTCGCGTGAGCCACCGAATCCCAGTACGTGCTCTCGAAATGCGTCGCCATTTGAGCGGGTGGCGCCCCCATTTTCGGTGAACCAATCCACGGCATCCGCGTCGAGAACTTCGCTCCAAATGTAGGCGTAATACTGTGCGTCGTATCCGCCGCCAAAAGTGTGCTGGAAGTAGCTGGAGGAATATCGCGGCGGAATCGCGGGAATGTCCAGTCCGTGGCGTTTGAGTGCATTTCGTTCGAATTGTTCCACATCATTCACCGCGTGGGCTTCGGCGGCGGACAGCATGTGCCATTCGTGATCGATTAGCGCGGCGGCGAGATATTCAACGGTCGCGAAGCCCTCACCCCACAGCTGGCTGGCACGGATTTTGTCGATGACGTCGGTCGACAAGGGTTCGCCTGTGCTGTGGTGAACCGCATAGTTGGAAGCCACGTCGGGCCAGAACATCCACATTTCGTTGACCTGGCTGGGGAATTCGACGAAATCGCGATAGACGTTGGTGCCCGATTGTGAGGGGTAGCGAACGCGGGCCAGAAGCCCGTGAAGTGCGTGTCCAAATTCGTGAAAGAACGTATTTACTTCATCAAAGTTGAGAAGCGTGGGTGTGCCCGGCTCGGGGCGAGAGACGTTCAAATTGTTGACGACGACGACGGGTTGTCCCAACAGGGTGTTCTGTGCGACCAGCTCGTTCATCCATGCCCCACCGCGTTTGGTGTCCCGGGTGTACATGTCCAGAAGGTACAGCCCGATGCCGGAACCGTCGGCGTCGAAAACTTCAAAGACGCGCACCTCGGGGTGGTACCCCTCGAGGTCGTGTCGTTCGATAAATGTGATGCCGTACAGGCGAGTGGCGGTGGCAAAGATCCCGTCCGTAAGTACCCGTTCCGCCTCGAAATAGGGGCGGAGTGCGCTTTCGTCCACGTTGAATTGTTGGGTACGAACCCGGTCAGAGTAATGCGACCAGTCGGAAGGCTCGATGGGATGTCCCGCTAGCTGTTCGAGCTGGGTTTGTTCCCGTTCCGCGTTTCGGGCGGCGGGTGCCGCGAGTGCGACGAGTCGTTCACGGATGGCTTCCGCCGTTCCCGCCGTGTTGCCGGCAGCGATGACGGCTTGGTGGTGGGGGAAACCCAGCAACTCGGCTCGTTCGGCGCGCAGCCGAACGAGCTCGAGGATGGTCTGGCGTGTGTCGTGGGGGCCACCGCGACGACCCCGCTGCAGCTGCGCCTCCATGATTCGTTTACGGCTATCCGGCGATTTCAGACTGGCGATTGCGGGGTGCAGGCTGGGAAGTACCAGGTTGATCAGGAATTTGCCCGGCTCGCCACGTTCCGCTGCCGCACTGGCCGCGGCCGATAGTTCACCGGCTTCGAGCCCCTCGAGTTCGTGTGCCGAGTCAAAGATCACGGCGAGTTCCCGTGCCTCGTCCTGCAGTTTGTTGACGAATGCTGTTTCGTGTGCCGAGATCCGCTGATTGAGGTCCGTCAGTACCGCTGCGGCATCAGCATCGAGTGCCGCACCGCCGAGGACCATGTCATGGTGAGTGCGTTCCAGCAGGTACAGCTGGTCGGGCTCCAAACCCAGTTCGTCCCGTGTTTCGTACAGTGCATGAACGCGGTTGAACAGTTTCGGGTCGAGCACAATGGCGTCGTGGTGTGCAGCGAGCAGGGGTGAAAACGCGGTATCGAGCGCCACCACATCGGGGGTGGCATCGGCGCTGGAGATATTCCCAAACACCAGCACGGCACGGTGCAACAACTGTCCGCTGCGCTCCCACGCCTCCACTGTGTTGCCGAAGGTGGGTGGCTCAGGGTTTTCTGTGATGGCACGGATTTCGTCGAGTTGACGTTCCATACCTTCCAGCAGTGCGGGACCGATATCGGCTGTGGCGATGCGTGCAAAGTCTGGCAGCTGATATGGCAGCGTGCTGGGCTGTGCAAACGGATTAGGCATGTGGGCTAGGACGACAGCTCGTAGGTCACCCAGTGGGTTCGCTGTGCAACACGGTCATAGACGCGTTGTGCAGTGTGGTTGTCGTCGGCGGTAATCCACGAGATAGTGCCGCCACCGTGTGCATCAGCATGGGATCGCAGGGCGGCGATGATGCCACTGGCGACACCCTGACCCCGAGCCTTGTCGCTCGTGTACAGGTCGTCGAGGAACCATGCGGGTCCACCGGTGAAGGTGTCGGAATGTTGGCGCATGTGCCCGAATCCCACCAGTTCGCCGTCGATTTCGGCCACCCAGGCATTGTGAGGGTGTTGGGGGTTCATCAGCCACGACCAGACGGTGTCCAGTTGTGTGTCAACGAATTCGGTCTTATAGAACACGCCGTAAGCGATGAACAACTGACGCCATTCCTCGTGGTCGTGCTCCTCGATGGGGCGAATGTGCAGGGCCACTATTCTGCGGCTTCTTCCAACACGATGCTGACCACTGCCACTGCGTCCGCGGGGCGCAGTTCCAGTTCAACGATGCGACCCACGGCTGCAAGGTCGGCCTGTGCTGCGGCGAGCGCTGCGGGGCCTTCAATTACTGCATGCGTGACCGGGGTTTTCTGCGATGCCTTTGCCTCCGTTTTAGCGCCACGGATACCGACCAGTGCGGCGCCGCACAGATCGAGCAGTCCGTTGGATTCGCCGGTAACGGGAAGCTCCGACACGGTCGGCCACGAGCTGGTGTGGATGGAACCCGAATGAGTCCAACGCCAGACTTCCTCGGTCGCAAAGGGGAGTACGGGTGCAAGCAGTCGCAGGAACACGTCAATGGCGAGTCGCAGTGCGGCCACGGCGCTGGCCTGGCCCTCGGAACCGGCTTCGCGGTATGCGCGCTCCTTGACGAGTTCGAGATAGTCGTCGGTGAAGGTCCAGAAGAACTGTTCGGTGACTTCGAGGGCGCGTGCGTGGTCGAACTTTTCGTACGACTCCGTTGCGATGCGGACGACTTCGGCGAGTCGGCGCAGCATGTCGAGGTCGAGTTCCTCGGTGACTTCCGCACCGTCCGTGTGTGCGAACGAGTACACGAACTTGGCGGCGTTGAGGACCTTGATCGCCAGACGGCGACCGATCTTGATCTGCTTCGGGTTTTCGGGGTCAAACGCTGCGTCGGTTCCCAGTCGGCTCGAGGCGGCCCAATACCGTACGGCGTCGGATCCGTGCTCGTCCAGCATTCCCTGAGGCGTCACCACGTTGCCCTTGGACTTAGACATCTTCTTGCGGTCGGGGTCGACGATGAATCCCGAGATACCCGCGTTAGCCCATGGCGCCTGACCGTGTTCGAGTTCGGCGCGAAGGACCGTAGAGAACAGCCATGTGCGGATGATGTCCTGGCCCTGTGAACGCAACGAGTAGGGGAATACGAGGTTCCACAATTCGTCGTCCTCAGCCCATCGGCCCGCGATCTGTGGGGTCAGTGACGAGGTCGCCCACGTGTCCATGATGTCGAGCTCGCCCTGGAATCCGCCGGCCTTTCCGCGCTGGTCCTCGGTGTAACCGGGGGCTGCCTGCGAGGTGGGGTCGACGGGGAGGTTTTCCTCGGCGGGGAGGATGGGGGAGTCATAGACGGGGTTGCCGTCGGCGTCGAGCGGGTACCACACGGGGATGGGCACACCAAAGAATCGTTGACGAGAGATCAGCCAGTCGCCGTTCAGTCCCTCGACCCAGTTTTCGTAGCGGACACGCATGAAATCGGGGTGGAAGTCCACCTGTGTGCCGCGCTCGAGAAGGCGGCTGCGCAGTGCCTCATCTTTTGCACCGTTCGAGATGTACCACTGACGGGTCGTGACAATTTCGAGCGGCTTGTCGCCCTTTTCGAAGAATTTGACGGGGTGCTGGATTGGACGAGCCTGGCCGATCATTTCACCGGATTCGGTCAACAGTTCCACGATGCGCGCCTTGGCGCTGAACACGGTTTTTCCGGCCAGCTCGGCAAAGATGGCGCGCTGCTCGTCGGTGTCGATTCCGGCGGGCGCCTCGCTCACGATGCGGCCGTCGAAGCCCATGATTGCGCGAGTAGGCAACTGCAGTTCGCGCCACCAGGTCACGTCGGTGGTGTCACCGAATGTGCAGACCATGGCGATACCGGTGCCCTTGTCGGGCTGGGCGAGGTGGTGGGGAAGAACCGGCACTTCAACGCCGAAGAGGGGAGTGCGGACGGTCGTGCCGAACAGCGGCTTGTATCGCTCGTCCTCGGGGTGGGCGACGAGGGCCACACATGCGGGCAGAAGTTCGGGTCGGGTGGTGTCGATGGTGATGTCGCCGTTCGCACCGTGGAACACGATCGAGTGATAGGCGCCCGGCATTTCTTTGTCTTCGAGTTCGGCCTGTGCCACTGCGGTGCGGAACGTGACGTCCCACAGTGTGGGTGCGTCCGCTTGGTATGCCTCGCCGCGCTTCACGTTGCGCAGGAAGGCGCGCTGTGCGGTGCGCTGCGATTCGTCGCCGATGGTGCGGTAGGTCTGCTTCCAGTCAACCGAAAGACCGAGGGTGCGCCACAGGTCTTCGAACTGCTTTTCGTCCTCGACGGTCAGTTTTTCGCACAGTTCGATGAAGTTGCGTCGCGAGATGGGAACCTGGTCTGCGGCCTTTGATGACTTGTTGTCGCCACCTTCAAACGGGGGAACAAAGCCTTCGATGTAGGGCAGTGTGGGGTCGCAGCGGACACCGTAATAGTTCTGAACGCGTCGTTCCGTGGGAAGGCCGTTGTCGTCCCA
>JBEEON010000025.1:0-12283 GCA_041191625.1 Actinomycetota bacterium
CTGACAACAACCAGGGTGCAGTTCGCCGCCTGTTCGACCAGTTCCGCCGACTTCGCGTCCTCATTGTGGTCGTGCAACGCCACGAACTGCGCGCTCGTCTGCACACCCAGTGCGCTGATCAGGTGCTTCGTCGTCCGGGTGTCCTCGGCGGCAATAATGTCGGCCGACTGCAACGCCTCACGCAAACGCGGCGAGGCATCGCCCAAGTTTCCGATGGGCGTGGCGGCAAGAATAATCACCACCCCATTGTCGCACTCGCACTACGGTGGAACGGTGACCGAAGTTCAGAACGCATCGCGGGCGAGCACCACACCCCTGCATCGAACAGCCCGTCACTACACCGACACGGCATGGCGCACCCGCACACTGCTGGGCACACTACTGGCCTACGGCCCCGTGCTCATCGTCGCCGCATTCACCCGACTATTCGCGCTCGGCTCGCCCCACCGCCTCGTGTTCGACGAAACCTACTACGTCAAAGACGCCTGGTCGCTGTGGAATCTCGGATACGAAGGCACCTGGCCCGACGGCATCAACGCCGCATTCGAGGCCGGGGATGTGGACGCGTTCACCACCACCGCCGACTTCATGGCCCACCCGCCCCTCGGCAAATGGATTATCGGGGCAGGCATGTGGCTGCTGGGCCCCGACAACCCGGTGGGCTGGCGCATCTCGACAGCAGTCTTCGGAATCATCGCCGTCGCCCTCACCATCGCCATCGCCCACCGCATCCTGCGCTCACACACATTCGCGGCGCTCGCCGGATACTTCGTCGCCATCGATGGAATAGCCATCACCATGAGCCGCAACGCGCTGTTGGACCAGATCCTCACCGTGTTCGTGCTCGGCGGAATCCTCGCCGTCATGCTCGATCGGTCACAGACCAACTGTCGACTTCAACGATTCACCAACCACGCACAACACCCCACACACTCTGCCCACTTCGAGGCGCGCCGCCGATTTGGCCCGCTCCTCCTGTGGCGCCCCTGGCTGTTAGCAGCCGGACTGATGCTCGGCGCCGCGACGGCAGTCAAATGGAGCGGCCTGTACGCCATCGCCGCCGCGGGCCTGTGGGTCGTCATCGCCGACGTAGTCCACTTTCGTCGCGCCGGTGTGAAATTCTGGGTGCGCTCCAGCCTGCTGCGGCACGCCCCACTCGCCGCGCTCCACCTGCTTCCCACCGCGGCAGCCGCATACCTCGCCAGCTGGACCGGCTGGTTTGCCAGCACCAACGGCTACAACCGCCAATGGACGGACGCCAACGGCCCGGCGCTGTCAGAACCGTGGGCGAGCCTCGCCGCATTGTGGAATTACCACACCGATCAGTTGGCGTACCACCTCGCCGAAGACACGCCCCACGGATACCAAGCCAACCCGTTGACCTGGCCCCTCATGGTGCGACCCACCGCGTTCTACTTCGACACCACCTGCGGCACCGGGTGCGCCGAATACATCACCAGCGTCGCCAACCCCGCGCTGTGGTGGGCCGGCGTCGCCGCATTCGGCTGGCTGGTCTGGCACACCGCACGCACCCGCACCACCCTGTACGTGCCGCTGCTCGTCGGAATAGCGGCCACCTACCTGCCCTGGGTGCAATACCAAAACAGGACCGTGTTCCAGTTCTATACCGTCGTCATGGAACCGTTCCTCATGATCGCCCTCGCCGCCACACTCATGATCATCGCCCGCACACGCCCCCGCGCAGTCACCGTGTTCGTCCGCATCGCCACAGGAATCAGCGTGTTCTTCCTCCCCGTGTGGTGGGGCACCCCCGTCCCGTTATGGTTCGCCGCACTGCACTACTGGTTCCCCACCTGGGTCTGAACCGTACCGTCCGCCCAATGTTGCGTCGTATTGCGGCCGCACACACCGGCGCCCCTAAAGTCGCGTAAATTTGACCCTATGTCTGATCGCGAATACGGATTCCAGACCCGCGCCATCCACGCGGGCAACATACCCGACTCCACGCACGGCGCGCGCGCCCTGCCCATCTACCAGACGAGCGCCTACGTGTTCGACTCAGCAGATGACGCAGCCACCCGCTTCGCCCTGCAAAAGTACGGCAACATTTATTCACGCCTGGCGAACCCCACCGTGGCATCATTCGAGGAACGCATTGCGAGCCTCGAAGGCGCACTCGGTGCAGTAGCCACCTCGAGCGGCCTCAGCGCACAGTTCCTCGTATTCGCGTCACTGGCCCAAGCCGGTGACCACATTGTGGCCAGCAGCAACCTGTACGGTGGCACCATCACCCAGTTGGATGTGACCCTGCGCCGATTCGGTGTCGACACCACCTTCGTCGCCACCAGCAACATCGACGACTATGCGGCAGCGATCACCGACAAGACCAAGGCCCTGTTCGTGGAAACCGTCGCCAACCCCTCCGGAAACGTCGCCGACCTCGAAGCACTCGCCGACCTGGCACACTCGCACCACATCCCCCTCGTCGTCGACTCGACCGTCGCGACCCCCTACCTGTGCCGCCCCATCGAATGGGGAGCCGACATCGTCACCCATTCGGCCACCAAGTTCCTCGGCGGCCACGGCACCACTCTCGGCGGTGTAGTCGCCGAAGCCGGACGATTCCACTTTGACCACGACAAGTTCCCCCTGTTCCACGAAACCGTCGAACACTATGGCGGGCTCACCTGGGCGGGAAACTTCGGCGAATACGCGTTCCTCACCCGCCTTCGCGCTGAAGGCCTGCGCGACATCGGCCCCGCACTGGCACCTCACTCGGCGTTCCTGCTCGCACAGGGCGTCGAAACCTTGGGCTACCGCATGCAAGCGCACGTCGACAACGCCCGCAAGGTCGCCGAATGGCTCGCCGCAGATTCACGCGTCGAAACCGTCAACTGGGCGGGACTCCCCGGTCACGCTCACCACGAACTGGCACAGAAGTACCTGCCCAAGGGCCCGGGATCGGTGTTCGGTTTCACCGTCGCCGGTTCCGACAGCGACGACGCGCGCAACAAGGGCCGTGCCGTCGTAGAAAACGTCAACCTGGCCAGCCACCTTGCCAACATCGGTGACGCAAAAACCCTGGTGATCCACCCCGCATCCACCACCCACGCACAGTTGACCGCCGCCCAGCTCGAAGCCGGCGGTGTCGGTGCTGGTCTTGTGCGCATCTCGGTGGGCATCGAAGACGCCGATGACATCATCTATGACCTCGACCAGGCGCTCAACGCCGCCGTGAAGGGAGCGTAACCATGAGCACCACCGAAACCGTGAACTTGGCCAACGGTCTGACCTGTTCGCTCCCCGCTGATTCACCCCTTGCGCGTCTTCTGAAATCGAAGCGCACCTGGGTCGGCCCCAACGCCCAGCAGCGCCTCGCAATTCTGCGCAAAGCAAAGTCCGTCGCCATCGTTGGTGCTTCGCCCAACTCGGCACGCTCCTCGTACTTTGTGGGCAAATACTTGCAGCAGTCCAGCGACTACCGCGTGTACTTTGTGAACCCCAACGCCAAGGAAATCCTCGGCCAGCCTGCGTACCCCGACCTGGCTTCGTTGCCCGAGGTGCCCGACATCGTCGATGTTTTCCGAAAGGGCAGCGACATTCCTTCGGTCATCGACGAGGTTGTTGCCGTCGGATCCCCCGTCATCTGGGTTCAGCTGGGAATCTGGAACGAGGAAGCCGCATATTACGGCGAAGAAAAGGGACTCACTGTGGTGATGGACCGTTGCCTGAAAATCGAGCACGCCCGTTTCGGCGGCGGACTTCACCTGATGGGATTCGACACCGGCGTGATTTCGTCGAAGCGCCACTAATCACAGCACACATCCGCGCGGGCGACTGGGGAAACCTGGTCGCCCGCGGTTTTGTGATTCCTGTTTTAAATTCAGTAAAACTGTTGACTCTCGTAGAGTACGCAGTTAGTCTCCGACAAGAGGACAATTGTAAGGAGAGTCCATGAAAACATTCTTTAGATTCGCACTTGTTTCACTCGTTTTATTTTCGACAGGCATTCCCGCAGCTGCTGCGCCGACTGTCTCCGAACATTTTCACATTGCAGACGAAGAAGCCGCCTCGGCCGCGGACGGCGCCCTGCTCTCGACGTACTTCGATGAAATGTCGAAGCTCCCTGAATTCCAAAATGGCGGGCTCACCCCAGACCATAAATCGCTTAAATTTTACCTACACGGCTCACTCAGCCCAAAGGGCGCTGAAATTATCGCCGCGGCAGAGCGGAGCGGCCGGAACGTCGAGCTGGTATTTACGAGATTCACTGAGTCCGAAGCCTGGCTCGCAGGTAACAAATTATTCGGATCGCTCCAAGCCGCAGGAATAGCAATCACTGGATATGGGCCGTCTAGGGACAATGCAACGATCGAAGTACTTGGCCCAGATCTCTCCCCTGGAAATCCAGCTCTGGATATTGCTGAGGAAATCAGTGCAAAGACTTTGCCTTATGGGATGAATATGAAAGCATCACCAAGCGCTGAGGATCCTGTTACATTCGAGTCCAGACATTACGACACGGGCTCACCCACCCCAGGTGGTGCGATTTTGTCCGGGAATCGTGCATGCACAGGTGGAATTGGTGTTAGGCGTCCAGGAATTGGAGACTATATCCTCACGGCCGCGCATTGCTTTAATTACCAAAACAGCCAGCAAGCGCAAATTCCGGGGAATCCATCAATCGGAATTAGCACTTTTATTCCTACGCTCCTTGGATCACCAAACACAGGCAGTCCTGCAGATTTTCAACTAGATGTTTCGATGGTTTCATACGTTTCCGCGGGAACATACGTCGATTCATCATTTTTCTGGGGATTTAATGACACAGAGAATAAAGTCTCATTTGACCGAACAGGGAACATACCCTGGGATGTAAACATGTGCTCTTCTGGAGCAGCAACGGGGTTGAGGTGCAACATTACCCGAACATCCAGTCAGGTTTTGCGATGTATCGATTTCCCCATCAATTCGACGCAATGCCTTAAATGGGCTCATATTGTTGGGGTTTCTTCAAGCGCCAACCAGATAATGTTTGGCAGCGGGGACAGCGGGGGGCCGATTTACTACGTCTCACCCTCCACGGCCGAACGGGTTGCAGTAGGGCTTGTTGAAGGCGCGTCTGGCGGGACCGTTTCGTGCGGGACTGCTAACTACTATTTCAATCCCGTGAATCCTGATGCCGCCCAGTGCTCCATCACCAACGGTCGAATCACGGCACTCTGGAGCGTTTGGCAGCAGTTGTCTGAAAACGGCTACGAGGTAATATCCATCACCAATTAGGCAGGCAGCCCATGTACATAAACCTGAATCGCGGCAGCATCTTTCTGTTCGCCACTGTCACCTCGGCGCTGGCCGTATCCGCAGCATTTACCGCACAAGCAGCGCCCCTTAGCGCCCCGAACCTTCCCGACTCGGGCACCACTTCCTACATCACCGAAGCGCTACCTACGGCATCGGACGATTTGTTTATCTCAATGTCTGCACTGCCAGGTTTTCACAGTGGTGGACAAACCACCGATGGGTCCGGTTATGAGTTCTACTGGCACGGAGGCCTGCCGGCGGTCGCACTCGACCTCATCGCACGGGCGGAAGTACACGGCATCTCGGTGCGGATCGTCACGGTGAAGTATTCGGAATCCGAATTGTGGGGCTACATGCGGACACTTGCCACAGCGCTCGGCGAGGACGGAATCGTATTGAGCGGATACGGACCGGGGAGCCGTGACAATACGGTGGTGGACTTCATGGGCCCCGAACTGTCACGCAGTGCAGAATTGCAGGCTCGCTCAAGGGCAATCGCCGACAAAATCCTGCCACACGACATCGGGCTACGGTTCATACCCCACGAAAGCCCGGTCACGTTCTGAACCGAACTGCGGTCACCGCCCACGCCGCTTCACCCCAACACACGGGTGTCCATGACCCCACTTGCAGAAAGAGTGTTACGACCAGTTGCCCTCGTGCGGGTGAACTCCGACACGGCGGTCCTGGTTCAGTGCACGGATGGCGTCCATCTCGTCTGAGCTCAACGCGAAATCAAAGATGTCAAAGTTCTCGCGCAAACGTGCAGAATGTGCAGTCTTCGGGAAAATGATCAGCCCCTCTTCGATGTGCCAGCGCAGCACAACCTGGGGGACTGACTTTCCGTGCGCATCCGCGATTGCAGCCAACTGGGGCAGCTCTTCGGCAAGACTGACGCTGCCATGTCCGAGCGGCCCCCACGATTCCACTCGAATTCCCCGCGCAGCGCATTCGGCGCGAAGCTCCGCCTGCTGCAGCAGCGGGTGAACCTCGATCTGGTTGATGACGGGAACCACATCACTGACCGCGGCAATCGCGTCGAGGTGCTCGGGCAAGAAGTTACTGACACCAATCGAGGTCGCGAGGCCAGCCTCACGAATTTCCACCATCTGTTCCCACGCACGAGCCGCGGTGCCCGCCGAGTGGAAAGGCCAGTGCACCAGGTACAGGTCGACATGATCAAGCCCGAGTCGTTCAAGGCTCGCCTCGATAGCGGATCGGGCGTGCATGTGATCGTCGTTCCACAGCTTCGTGGTGACGTAAAGGTCGTCACGGGCGATCCCCGATGTGGCAATCGCGCGACCGACACCGGTTTCGTTGCGGTAAATCTTTGCCGTATCAATGTGACGGTACCCGATTTCGAGCGCCTCGTGGATCACGGGTACGACACTGTCGTCATCCAACTTGTATGTGCCCAAACCCAGTTGAGGGATCGAGGTGCCATCGGACAGTTGAATGCGGGGAACGGTAGTCATGCTCTCAGCCTACGCGGGAAACACGCCTATCATTGGGGAAATGGGACACACAGCGGACTTCACGATTCGCTACACTGACGACCTTCCGGTGTCGGCCGAACGCGAACGAATTATGGCCGCGATCCGCGACAATCCTGTGGTGATCGTTGCCGGCGAAACTGGTTCGGGCAAGACCACACAGTTACCCAAAATGTGTCTGGAGTTGGGCCGAACCCGCATCGCTCACACCCAGCCTCGTCGAATCGCGGCACGTGCCGTGGCGGAACGCCTGGCCGAGGAGTTGCAGGTGCCCATGGGTGGGGCTGTGGGTTACGCGGTGCGGTTCACCGACGAGTCGTCCGCCGATACCCGGGTCAAGGTGATGACGGACGGTGTGCTGCTGGCGGCGATTCATCGCGATCCTCTGCTGTCCGACTATGACACCATCATCATCGACGAGGCACACGAACGCAGTCTGACGATCGATGTGTTGCTCGGTTTCGCTCAACGTTTGACCACCCAGCGCCCGGAATTGCGCGTCATTATTACGTCGGCGACCATCGACCCCGACAGTTTCGCCCGACACTTCGCGAGCCCCGATGGCGTTCCCGCCCCCGTGATTACGGTGAGCGGCCGCACGTTCCCCGTCGATGTGCGCTATCGCAGCCTGTCCCCCGATGCGGCCGACCCTCACGCACCCTCGGAGCCGATTGACCAGGTCGAGGGAATCCTGCGCGCTCTGGCCGAGCTGCGTTCGGAGCCGCCTGGTGACGTGCTCGTGTTCCTTAGCGGCGAGAGCGAAATTCGCGATGCGGCCGATGCGGTGAATGGCCTGAAGGAGCGCGGGCTGGAAGTGTTGCCGCTGTACGGCAGGCTGGCTGGGCATGAACAGCACCGTGTTTTCGAGACTCCCCCGCCGGGCACCGTTCGCCGGGTGGTGTTGTCCACCAATGTCGCCGAAACCTCGATTACCGTTCCCGGAATCCGCTACGTAATCGATGCGGGCACCGCCCGTATTTCGCGGTATTCGCACCGGGCCAAGGTGCTGCGGCTGCCCATCGAACCCATCTCGCAGGCCTCGGCCATGCAACGAGCCGGCCGTGCGGGACGTGTCGCCCCGGGTGTCGCGATTCGCCTGTATTCGCAGGAAGATTTCGAGTCAAGGCCCCAGTTCACCGACCCCGAGGTGTTGCGAACGAACCTTGCCAGCGTGATCTTGACCATGGTCACACTGGGTTTGGGGGATGTCGCACAGTTCCCGTTTCTGACACCACCCGATTCGCGGGGAATCAAGGACGGCATCGACCTGCTGTTCGAGCTGGGCGCGATCACCCGGCACGATGACGAGGTTCGCCCCACCCGCATCGGGCACCAATTGTCGCGACTGCCGGTGGATCCGCGGTTTGGGCGCATGATTGTGGAGTCGTTGAGGCAGGGCACAGCGCGCGAGGTGATTGCCATCGTTGCGGGATTGACGATCATTGACCCCAGGGAAGTCCCCGAGGCATCACCCCAGAAGGCCCTGGAGAAGCACGCACGCTTCACGGATCCCACGAGTGATTTCTTGGGGCTGCTGAAGCTGTGGGATTACCTGACCGAGAACCGGCGCGACTTGTCGTCGAGTGCGTTCCGCCGGCTGTGTCGGGACGAATACCTGCACTATCTGCGCGTCCGCGAGTGGATGGATTTGAACCGTCAGCTGGTGTCGAGCGTGAAGCGACTGGGGCATACCGTGTCCGAGCATCCGGGCAGCCCGAACCCCGGCGGCGTCCACAGGGCACTGCTGTCGGGTTTGCTCAGCCGCATCGGGTTGCTCGACGACCAAGCCAAACCAGTGCGCGGCAAGGACGGCAAACCGCTGAAGAAGCAGAAGGTTCCGCGCGAATACGTGGGCGCGCGGGGTGCCCGATTTGTGATCGCGGGTCAGTCTTCGGTTTCTCAGAAGTCGCCTACCGCGGTGATGGCCGCCGAGTTGACCGAAACCCGTCGCCTGTATGCGCGGTGGGTTGCCGCAATCGACCCTGCATGGGTCGAACCGTTGGCGGGCCACCTGGTGTCGCGCTCGTATTCTGAACCGCGGTGGGATTCCCGTCACGGCAGCGCCGTGGCTGATGAGAAGGTCATGTTGTACGGCGTGCCGGTGGTGCCGAAACGTCGAATCCAGTATTCGCGGATCAGTCCGGTGATGGCACGCGAGTTGCTGCTTCGGCATGCGTTGGTCGACGGAGACTTGCCGACAAACACCACCGATGCGGTGTACGAGTTTGTGCGGGTGGCGGCCGATACCCGTCATGCGGTGGAGGACATCGAGACCCGCACCCGCGGCCGGGATATGCGGTGGGATGACCAGGTCGCGCTGGAATTTTTTGATGCTCGAGTCCCCCACACGGTGACGTCGGTCCGGGAATTCGAGGGGTGGTGGCGAGGCGCGCGCAAGTCCGACCCGCACGCCCTCAATTTGACGGTCGATGTGTTCGGCGAGGTGACCGAAGCGGCCGCCGATTCCGCCGAGTTCCCCAGCGTGTGGCGTCAGGGAGATGCACAGTTGGCGGTGAGTTACGCGTTCAACCCCGGGGCCACGGATGACGGCATGACGGTGCACGTTCCGTCGGCGCTGTACCCGCACCTCGTGGCGGATGGCTTTGACTGGCTGGTTCCGGGCCTGCGGGTTGACCTGGTGACGGCGTTGATCAAGTCGCTTCCCAAGCCGATTCGTGTGAATGTCGTCCCGGCCAAGGACTGGGCGGCGAAACTGGTCGCTGCGATGCCGCTGGCGCCCGAACATTCGGGCATGTCGGTTACCCAGTTCTTGGGTGCCGAGATTCGACGCCAGGCGGGTGTGGTGGTGTCGTCTGCCGACTTCGATTGGGCGAGGGTTCCCGATCATCTGCGAACACGGTTTGCTTTGACGGATTCCCGCGGGGCGGTTACACGTTTTTCGCGCGATTTCGCCGCGCTCGAGCACGCTCCTCGTGCGGATCAGCCACGGGGTACAGGTCGCGGGAATGATCGAGCCGGGTCATCCGCGCGTACTGGCGTCCGTGCGGATCTGACGCAGACGGGCCCCCAACGCGGGCGGCCGGCGGGGTCCCCAAAACCGATGGTGGCGCACACTAATTTTGAGGAGCAGCACGGGCTCACCCAGTGGCCCGGCGACCTGCCCGATCAGGTCGAGATCTCGTATGGCGCGTCGCGTGTCACCGGCTACCCCGGGTTGCGCGACAACGTGCGTGACGTGTCGGTGATTGTGTACGGCACCCGAATCGAACGCGACGCGGCACATCGATTGGGGGTCGCCCGTTTGCTGGCGTTAACCACGAAGAGCCCCGCGGACTATGTGATCGATACGTTGCCGACGGCCGAAAAACTGTCGTTGGCGGCGACCCCGTACCCGTCGGTCAAGGCGTTGGCCGCCGATGCCCTGTTGCTGTTGTGCCGCGATGCCCTGCCCGCGGCGGCGGTGTTGACGACGGCCGAATTCACCGCGACCTGGGGCCGCGCTAATGATGGAATTGTCGACAAGCTGGCCGCCATCATCGCCCAGACTGTGGCAATCAGCCGACTGAATGGCCAAATCATGTCGGCCATCAAGGCCGGTCAGTCCTTGGCGCTGATTCCGCATTTCACTGACATCCGAGGCCAGGTCGACGGGCTGCTGCACGCGGGATTCCTCTCGCAGCTGACCACGCCCACCCTGGCGCGCTACCCCGTGTACCTTCGAGGAATTCTGTATCGGATCGAGAAAATTCGCGAATCTCCCGCCCGGGATCACGCAGCGATGGCGGAATTCTCGAAGGCTCAGTCGGCCGTCTCTGCTGCGGGAGTCACCATCCCCCTGCCCCCGATTTCGGACGCACGATTGGTGGCCGCCCGTTGGGCGTTAGAGGAACTGCGCATCAGCCTTTTCGCCCAGCAGCTGGGTGCCGCGGGACCCATTTCGGTGCAACGGGTAACAATAATGGTGGCACCGCCCGAAGGCTGATGCCACCATTTCGGCAGTTCAGGACTACTTGGTGTGGTTGACCTCGTACGAGGTATTGGTCGACTCAAAGAAGTTCACCAACTGCAGGGTGTCGTTCGCGGTCGCCATCCACTTGGCCGGGTTTGACACGTTGTAGACGGGCTCGAAACCGAGCTCTTCGAAACGACGGTCCGCCAGGTACTTCACGTACTGGTTGATGTAGTCCGAGTTCAAACCGAGGATTCCGCTGGGCAGCAAGTCCTTGTTGTATTCGCACTCCATGTCGACAGCGTCGAGGATCATCTGCTTGACCTCGTTGACGAACTGTTCGGTCACGATCTCGGGGTTCTCTTCCAGAACGGTGAGGATCAGGTTGATACCAAACTTCAGGTGCAGCGACTCGTCACGGACCACCCAGTCAACCAGCGAACCGAAGTTACGCAGCAGGTTGCGCTGACGGAACGACAGTGCGACCATGAAGCCCGAGTAGAACCAGATGCCCTCCATGATGATGTTGTAAGCGATGAGGTTGCGGACGAAGTCCTGCTTGCCCTCGACAGAGTTGATGTCCAGGGTGTCCTCGGTCATACGAGTGATGTACTTGACCTCGAACTCTTCCTTGCGCGCCATCGAGGGGATTTCGACGTGCGAGTTGTAGGCCTTCTCGCGGTCGATGGGGAAGGTTTCCAGCACGTACTCGAACGACATGCAGTGGTTGGCTTCTTCCCACATCTGCTTTGCGAGGTACAGGTGCGCCTCGGGTGCGTTGATGTAGGGGTACACGCCGAAAGCCAGCGCCTTGTTGACGATCAGTTCGTTGGGGTTGAAGAACGACATCAGGAAGGTGATGGCGTGCTGTTCTTCGTCCGACATCTTCTTGAAGTCGGCGATGTCTTCGCCCAGCTGAATTTCGTTGGGGAACCAGGTGTTTGCGACAGCCTGGTCGTACAGATCCATTGCCCACTTGTAGCGAACGGGCTTCAGGACGAGTCCCTCTTTAATTCCTGTTCCGAGAATTCCCATTATGTTTCCTCTTTCGTACGTGATGTGGCGGCAGGGCTTCGACCCCGGCCATGACAGGTATTACTGGCAGCCTTCGCAGTGCAGCAAATCCATGGGATCCATGGGAACCATGTATTCGCCTACGTTGTCGTGTTCGTTCATCATTCACCGCCCTTCGCAGCGCCACCGAAGCCGAAGCCACGGGCGGGTGCGGCAGCCGGAGCTGCGGTGGGTGCGGCAGCCGCGGGGGCTGCGCCGCCGCCGAATCCGCGCTTTGCGCCTTCGACCAGGGTCTCGGCCTTGTTGACCTTGACGGTCGACTGCTCGGCGGTGTGGCGGGGCTTCATGTGCAGGTAATAGGTGGTCTTGACGCCACGTTCCCATGCGCCCGAGTAGATCTTGACGAGCTCGTCGATGTCGCGGGTGTCGAGGTACATGTTGCGGCTGATGGCCTGGTCGATCCACTTCTGTGCGCGACCTGCAACCTCGAGGAACGAGTAGGGCGACAGCTGGAAGCTGGTCTTGAAGACTGCCTTCAGGTCCTCGGGGATTGCGGCGATGCCCTGGATGTCACCCTGCGAGCGCAGGATGTCTTCACGGG
>JBEEON010000026.1:0-4756 GCA_041191625.1 Actinomycetota bacterium
GTCGTCCCCGGGCCATCGTCGCTCGCGATCCGCGTATCTCGGGCGAATTTTTGACAGCGGCCGTTTCGGCGGGTCTGGCAAGCTCTGGCATCGATGTTCTCGATGCGGGTGTCTTGCCGACCCCCGCGGCCGCTTTTCTTGTGGGCGATATTCACGCCGACTTTGGTGTGATGCTGTCGGCATCGCACAACCCCGCACCCGATAACGGGATCAAGTTCTTCTCGTTTGGTGGCACGAAACTTCCCGACGAGGTCGAGGACCGCATCGAGGCGGATATGAAGGACGGCGACCGACTGTTGCCGACCGGGTCCGATGTGGGTCGTATTCGTCGATTCTCGGATGCCGAGGATCGGTATGTGATTCACCTGCTGTCGACCCTTGACGTCTCGTTGGCTGGGCTTCATGTCGTCATTGATTGCGCTCACGGTGCTGCGGCCGGGATTTCGCCTCGTGTTTTTGCCGATGCGGGTGCACGTGTCACCGTAATTGGCAGTGACCCCGACGGCATGAACATCAATGAGGGTGTCGGGTCGACTCACCTCAACGTCTTGCAGGACACGGTTGTCGCAGTGGGCGCCGACCTGGGTATCGCCCATGACGGCGACGCGGACCGGTGCCTCGCAGTGGACGCGAACGGCACGATTATTGATGGCGACCAGATCATGGCCATCCTCGCGGTGTCGATGAACGAGCGCGGATTGTTGAAGGATTCCACCCTGGTAGCCACGGTGATGAGCAATTTGGGTCTGCATCGCGCGATGTCGGGTCACGGTATCACGGTGCGTCAGACGGCTGTGGGAGACCGCTACGTGCTCGAAGACATGGCCGCCGGTGGGTATTCGCTGGGTGGCGAACAGTCGGGCCACGTGATCATGTCGTCTCATGCGACCACGGGTGACGGAATTCTTACGGGCATTCAGATCGCTGCCGAGATGGCGCGCACGGGCAAAACTGCCGCCGAGCTCGCAGCGGTGATGACGGCGATGCCGCAGGTGCTCGTGAACGTGCGGGGTGTGAAACACACCCGACTGGCGTCGGACGAGGTCATCGCCCAGGCCGTCGCCACCGAGGAAGCCGCACTCGGCGACTCGGGACGCGTGCTGTTGCGCCCCAGCGGCACCGAGCCGATGGTGCGCGTCATGGTCGAGGCCGTCGATCAGGCCACCGCCGAATCCGTCGCGGCCCGCCTTGTCGACGTGGTTCGTTCTCGCCTGTCGAACTAAATTTTGCGCAACAGCACGGTCGAAACCGTGTGGTTGGCGCCCTTGCGCAGAATCAGTTGCGCGCGCGACCGGGTGGGTGCGATGTTGTCGATCAGGTTCGGTTCGTTGACCTTCTTCCAGATCGAGGTGGCTTCGGCAACCGCCTCGTCGCGGGTCAATGACGCGTATTTGTGGAAGTGCGAACGGGGGTCGGCGAAGGCGCCTCCCTGCAGTTGCAGGAACCGTTCGACGTACCATTTTTCGATATCCGATGTCCGGGCGTCGACATAGATGGTGAAATCGAAGAGGTCGCTGACAGCGAGGCTTGCATCGCCTCGAGGCGGCTGCAGGACGTTGAGCCCTTCGACGATGAGGATGTCGGGCCGCGAGACGGTCACGAATTCTCCGGGAACGATGTCGTATTCCATGTGCGAATACACGGGTGCGGACACCTGTGCCGCCCCCGATTTCACCTTGGTGACGAATCGCAGGAGTGACCGACGGTCGTAGCTTTCGGGGAAGCCTTTGCGGTGGGCGATGCCGCGCCGTTCCAGTTCGTCGTTGGGGAACAGGAAGCCGTCGGTGGTGATTAGCGCCACATTGGGTGTTTCCTCGAACCGAGACAACAGTTCCCGCAGCACACGAGAGATGGTGGACTTGCCCACGGCCACGCTTCCGGCGACACCCACCACAAACGGGGTGGTGCGTTCGGTGGTGCCCAAAAATTCGCTGGTGCTGGCGTGGGTGCGTTTGGCGCCGAGGGCGTACAGGGCAATCAGCCGGCTCAGGGGCATGTAGACGCTCTGCACCTCGTCCATGTCGAGAGTGTCGCCCAAACCGCGCAGGTGGTCAATGTCGGCGGCTTCCAGTGGCGATGGCGTCGTGGGTGCGAGTTGCGCCCACCGGTGACGGGGAATTTCCGTGAACGGTGTCAGTCCGAGCGAGTCGTCAGCCACGCGCCAACGATACCGCGTGTGGGCGCGTCACCTAGAATTAACACCATGTGCGGAATCGTTGGATATGTTGGCCCTCGCGGCTCGGAATCGGTATTGCTGGGTGGCCTTGGTCGCCTGGAGTACCGCGGATACGACTCTGCGGGCATTGCCGTGATCGCCGATTCTGTGAGCGTCCGCAAGCGCGCCGGCAAGCTGGTGGCCCTGCGTGACGAACTGAAGTCGAACCCCATCACCGACGGGCACACGGGAATTGGTCACACCCGTTGGGCGACCCACGGCGCACCCAACGATGTGAACGCACACCCTCACCTTGCCGACGACGGCAAGCTCGCGTTGATCCACAACGGAATCATCGAAAACTTTGCTGAACTCAAGGCGGAGCTCATGGCCGAGGGCCAGACCTTCGTGTCCGAGACCGACTCCGAGGTCGCCGCTCACCTGGTGGCCCGCGAATACCGTGCGACCGGTGACCTGACCGAGGCGTTGCGCCGTGTGGTATCCCGTCTTCACGGTGCGTTCACGCTGTTGGTCATCCACCAGGATTCGCCCGGTGTGGTGGTCGGCGCTCGCCGCAACTCGCCGCTGGTGATTGGTTTGGGCGAGGGCGAAAACTTCTTGGGTTCCGATGTGGCCGCGTTCGTCGAATTCACGCGTCACGCCTTGGCGATCGGTCAGGACCAGATCGTGACCATCACCCCCGATTCGGTGTCGGTCATCGATTTTGAGGGCAACCCTGTCGAGGCGGAACCGTTCGAGGTTACGTGGGATGCCGCCGCCGCCGAAAAGGGTGGCTGGTCGTCGTTCATGGCGAAGGAAATTTCCGAGGAACCGCAGGCCGTCGCCGACACGCTGCGAGGTCGACTGGTCAACGGACGTGTCGAGCTTCCCGGTGTTGATTCGTCGCTGCTCGCCG
This sequence comes from Actinomycetota bacterium, assembly GCA_041191625.1. Lineage (GTDB taxonomy): Bacteria > Actinomycetota > Actinomycetes > Actinomycetales > Microbacteriaceae > MWH-TA3. Next base: position 3,072 of record JBEEON010000026.1, read on the forward strand.
GTGTTGACCGTATTGTCGTGATCGGCTGCGGCACGGCCGCGTATGCCGGAATGTTGGGCAAGTACGCCATCGAACGGTGGACCCGCATCCCCGTCGAGGTTGACCTGTCGCACGAGTTCCGTTACCGCGAGCCGGTCGTCACCGAACGCACCCTGGTGGTGTCGGTCAGCCAGTCGGGCGAGACCATGGACACGCTGATGGCGGTCAAGTACGCCCGCGAAATCGGCACGCGCACGCTGTCGATCTGTAACTCGCAGGGTGCCACGATTCCGCGCGAATCCGACGGTGTCATCTATACCCACGCCGGCCCCGAGGTCGCTGTCGCATCGACCAAGGCGTTCCTCGCCCAGGTCACCGCCCTGTACCTGCTGGGTTTGGCAATCGCCCAAGCGAACGGCACCATCGCCGATGCCGACCTCGAATCGTTCATTGACGAACTCAACGAGACCCCCGAACGCATCGCCACCGTCATCGAGCAGAGCGACCGCATCGAAACTCTCGCAAAGTGGATGGCCGACACTCGTGCCGTGTTGCTGCTGGGCCGCAACGTCGGATTCCCGGTCGCGCTCGAGGGCGCCTTGAAGCTGAAAGAGCTCGCCTACATTCACGCCGAAGGTTTCGCCGCAGGTGAACTGAAGCACGGCCCCATCGCACTGATCGAGCCCGGCCAGGTGGTCTTTGTCATCGTCCCCAGCCCTCGCGACCCCCAGTCGTTGCACGCCAAGGTCGTGTCCAACATCCAGGAAATCCGTGCCCGCGGTGCGCGCGTGATTGCCATCGCCGAACAGGGTGACGCCGCGGTCCTGCCCTACGCCGACGAGGTCATCCCCATCCCGCTGGCTCACCCGCTGATCGAGCCCATGCTCGCCGTCGTGCCGTTGCACATTTTTGCGATGGAGCTCGCTGCGGCAAAGGGCTTGGATGTCGACCAGCCCCGTAACCTCGCGAAGTCCGTAACGGTCGAATAGTCGTGGCAATCGTGGGCCTGGGTGTCGACGTCGTCGACATTGAGCGTTTCGGGGGAAACCTGGAACGCACCCCGGCGTTGCGGGAACGCCTGTTCGCCCCGTCGGAACGCGAGCTCACCCTGCAGTCGTTGGCCGCACGATTTGCCGCCAAGGAAGCACTCGTCAAAGCCATCGGCAGCGAGTCGATGCGCTGGGTGGACATTGAAATTCCCAAGTCGGGCGAGGCGCCTCGATTCGTGTTCTCTGGCGACATCGCCGAACGCGTCCGCCGTGAGGGATTGAGCTTCCACCTGTCCCTGTCGCACGATGGCGGGATCGCCATGGCCAGCGTGATTGCCGAGTCCGCCGCATGATCCCGTTGCGTCGTGCTCTCGTCGATTCGGCCGCGATCAGCGCGAATGTGGAACTGCTGCGTGGGCTTGCCCCCAGCGCGCACACCATGGTCGTCATCAAGGCGGACGGGTACGGCCACGGTGCCGCCCGCGCCGGCCTGGCCGCGCTCGCCGGTGGTGCCGACTGGTTGGGTGTCGCCGACCTGTCCGAGGCCTACGAGGTTCGGGATGCGGGGGTTACCGCGCCGTTGCTCGCCTGGTTGCACGCACCGGATGAAGATTTTCGTGAAGCGGTAGCCCGCGACATCACGATTGGGGTTTCGCGGATCGAACAGCTCGAGGCGCTCGCGGCAATCGGTGGCGCGCGAGTGCACCTGAAGGTGGA
>JBEEON010000027.1:0-7147 GCA_041191625.1 Actinomycetota bacterium
GATAACGGCGTCGCCGTAATCGGCCGTGCCCTCGGTGGTAATTCCCAGCTGGCCCAGGGCGTCGGCAGCGGTGATCGTGTCACCCTCGGCGACGGCCACGCATTCCTCGACGCGGTCCGCACCCAACAGGTCGAAATCGATGACGATCTCGACACCGGCACACACTGCGGGGGTCGTGATGTTCGTTTCTGCTGCGGTGGGGGCGCCGGACTGGCAACCCGCCACGGTCAGGGCGAGTGCGGCGGCACCGAATCCGGCGACGAGTGAACGAGCGTGTGACATGATCCTCCGATGGTGAAATGGGCAACGACCACATCGGCATCGACAGGTGTTCTGCCCAATATTTTAGCGGGTTACGCTGCCTCCACATCATCCGAAATTCGGCACAGGATGCAGGTTTTAGGCCACACCACCGACGATGACGGTCTGACCCACAACCTCGTCGTCTGCGCCTCGAACCACAACCGTGACGATCTGGCCATAGTTCCCACGCCACTCGCTGTGCAGTCGATCGAGCTCGGCGGGGTCGACCTGGGCGCTCGCGATCAGTGTGCCATTGGCGGACGATTCGATCGCCGCGTTGACGCCGTTGATCGTGATCGCGACCTCGCTCGCTGTGGTGTGAACGTGCGCGGTTACAACGGTGTCGTGCAGTTCGGCGGAAACCTCGAGCGTGACCTCGTTCGTGCTCGTGATGCCGGTCGATACCCAGTCGAGATCGGGCAATTCGGGGGTCCGAGGCGCGGCCACACGGCGTGAACGAACCTGTTCAAACGCCCAACCGTACGACAGCAGTGCGTTGTCTTCGTATGAGCGACCCGCGAAGGTGAGTCCCACCGGCATCCCGATATCCGACATGACACCCATCGGCACGGTGACCGTGGGGATTCCCAGGTGGCGAGGAACGAGGTTGCCATTCGACACCCACACGCCGTTACGCCACGCGTCCTGGGCCGAATCCAGGTTCACGTCGGCGTCGGCAGGCCCGACATCGGCCGCCGCGGGGAACACAATCACATCGAGTCCCAACAGGTTCATCCACTGTTCGAGGTCGATGCGCCGAGCTTCTTCCAGCCCAATGACGCCGTCGCGAATCGTGGGAATATCGACCAGCTCGGGAACACCCTGTTCGGCGGCAAAGGTCACATAGTCGGCGAGGTCCACGTCATCCGGTGCGTACCGGTGTTTGTGGTCGTCGTATTGCCCGGGAACCGAGCCGGTGGGTACGGGGAAAATTGCGGGGCCGTCGACGTCAGCCAAGGCGTGCAACTGCGGGTCGGCGTTGGCATCGAGGAAGTCGTTCCACGACCACACCACCAGATCCATGAGTTCGCGTTCGGCGAACTCGGCGGGGACCAACCCGCGTGTGACCAGGTCGCCAGTGCCCTTGGCTTCATAGTTGGTGACGACGGGGAAATCGACTTCCAATACGGTGGCGCCGGCGGCTTCGAGGTCTGCACGGGCCGATTCCCACAGCTCGATGACGCTGTCGCGGGTCACGATCTGATCGGTCGAATCGGTGTCCTTGTTGATGTACATCCGAGGCACGCCCACTGTTTTTCCTGCGAGCGCGTCACGGTTTTCCAGTCGTTCGTAGTTGCGGGGGCGCAACGCCGAGCTCTTGGGAATCAAAATCCAGGGCTGGGTGCGCCAAAAATCACCGCGAGTGTCGTCGTCATCATCAACGACGACGTTGAGCAGTTCGAGCATGTCGGTCATGGTGCGCGTGTGGGGGACGACGACGTCCATCGTGGGAACCAGCGGCCAGTTTCCACGCACTGAAATTACGCCGCGCGACGGGGTATAGGCGCACAATCCGTTGTTCGATGCCGGGGCACGACCTGACGACCAGGTTTCTTCGCCCAGCCCGAATGCGGCAAAGCTGGCGGCTGTGGCAGTGCCCGAACCGTTGGATGAACCCGAGCCAAAAGCGGCGGTCAGAAAGTCGGGGTTGTAGGGGCTCTCGGCGCGACCATAGACACCGCGCTGCATTCCACCGTTCGCCATGGGGGGCATATTCGTCAGACCGACGAGCACGGCTCCGCCCTTTCGCAGCTGCGAGATGGTGAATGCATCGTCGGTGGCGACGAGGTCGCGGAACGCGGGCGATCCCGATGCGACGGTCAGGCCTCGGGCCTTGTAGCTGTTCTTTGCGGTGTAGGGGATGCCGTCCAGCGGAGACAGGGTTTCGCCCTGAGAGCGACGCTGATCCGAGGCGCGGGCTTCGGCAAATGCGTCGGGGTTCAGCACGGGTACAGCGTTGAGGGTGATTCCGTGGCGGTCGTAGAAGGCGATGCGGTTCATGTATTCGGCGACGAGTTCGACGCTGGTGACCTCGCCCGATTCCAGAGCGGCACGCAATTCGGCAATGCTTTTTTCTACAACGTTGTATTGATGCATCCGTTCAGAATACTGTGCAAACCCGAGGGTCAACTATTCGGTATCGGACCTGTTGTGTAATTGGCGAGACCACGCACAACGGCTGTGCGCTGAAACAAAAACTGTGCGTCGAAACTATGCGTCGATTCGGTCCAGCAGCCCGGCGCGGACTTCGGGCCATTCGTCGACAGTGATCGAATACACCGCGGTGTTGCGCAGGGTGCCGTTCGGCATCACCATGTCGTTGCGCAGCAGTCCGTCCTGTTTCGCCCCCAGTTTGCTGATCGCGGCACGGGACTGGGAGTTCATTTCGTGGGTGCGCAGTTCCACCGCGTTGCACTGCAATACCTCAAACGCATACTGGAGCATCAACAGTTTCATCTCGGGGTTGATGTGTGTTCCGTGGACAGATTTAGCCAACCAGGTGGAACCGATTTCGACCTTTTTGTTGTCGAGGCGCATGTTCATGAACGTGGTCATGCCGACCGGTGTCCCCGTGGTGGCGTCGATCACGGCGAACGGCATCATGCTGCCCGACGTATACAGACCGAGTCGTCGGTCGATTTCCGCGGTCATTCCGTCGCCGTTAGGGATGAAGGTGTACCACAGGCCCGAGAGTTCGTCGCGGTCGCTGATTCGCGCCAGTTCGTCACGGTGCGCATGGTTCAGTGGTTCCAGTCGAACGTGGGCTCCGTCCAACACGGGCATCTCGGGAAGAGTCATGAGCCCAGTTTAGGCAGGGGCTAGTGTGGGGAGACGACACGGGAGGACGGCACCGATGGGCTGGATGCGACGCTACAGCGCCGACCTGCTGTTGCTGGGTGTCGCTGTCGTGTGGGGCAGTAGCTATCTGGCCGCCAAAGTGTTGACCGACCACGGGTCCGTTTTTTCGTTGCTCGCGTTCCGGTTCCTTGTAGCCAGCGTCATCATGATTGTGGTGTGGGCGGTACGTCGTGAGGGTTTCGTGGATCGACGCGGACTGTTGATTGCGATCATGTTCGGCATCACCCAGGCCGGGATTCTGAGCCTCGAAACGTGGGGTGTGAAGTACACCAGTGCCACCAACGCCGGCCTGATTATCAGCATGACAATCGTGTTCACGCCGATTCTAGAATCCGCGTGGATGAAGCGATGGCTGCCGCGCGGATACTTTGTGGGGGCTGTCGCCGCCGTCGTTGGCGTGGTCTTGTTGGTCTCGGGTGGCGGTTTCGATCAGTTGAACTGGGGAGACGCCTTGATGTTGGCCGCCGCTATTACGCGGTCGATTCACGTGACGGCGATGGGCCGGTTGACCGCGGGATTCACCTACGGCTCGGTCACGATCACCCTGATTCAAACACTGGTGTGTGCCGTGTTGTTTACGCTCGCAGACCTGCCGGGCGTCATCGCGAGCGCACAAAGCTATGGCCTGTGGGAGTGGCTTGATGTCCTGTATTTGGCTGCGGCATGCACCGTGTTTGCGTTCCTCGTGCAGCTGTGGGCGATTCGCCGAACGTCGGCTGCGCGCGTCAGCTTGTTGCTGGGCACCGAGCCGATTTGGGCGGTCATCGTGGGTGTCGGACTGGGGTCCGAGGTCATCACCTGGCTGGGAATTGCGGGTGCGCTGTTGATAGTGGGCGGCAGCTACCGGGCGCAAGGCATCGAGCTGCGACACCGATTGGCGGCACAGTCCGGCGCACAGAACGCCGAATAAGCCTGTCTAGCCCAGTTCGGACAACACTCGGTCGATGATGTCGAGGCCCGCCCGGGCTTCCTCGGCGGTGACCACACACGGTGGCACGACGTGCAAGCGGTTGTCGGCGATGAAGGGTAACAGTCCAGCACCCAACAGGGCTGACTTCAGCGCGCCCATCCAGGCGGCGGTCACGGGTGCCTTGGTGTCTCGGTCGGCCACGAATTCGATGGCCCAGAACACGCCGGATCCGCGCACATCGCCGATCATGTTGTGGCGTGACGCCAATTCGGAGAGCCCGGGGCCCAGCACGTCGTTGCCAATCATGCGGGCATTGTCGACCACGCCCTCGTCCTCCATCGCGGTGATTGTGGCGACGATGCTGGCGCAGGCCAGAGGGTGACCCGAATAGGTCAGACCGCCGGGGAAGACTCGGTCGTCAAATGTGGCGGCAATGGGATCCGAAATGATGACACCTCCGACAGGGATGTAACCCGAGTTCACGCCCTTCGCGAACGTGATGAGGTCGGGGGTCACATCGAACGCGTCGAACGCGAACCATTCGCCGGTGCGACCGAACCCGGCCATGACCTCGTCGAGTATCAGCAGAATTCCATAGCGGTCACAGATCTCACGAACACCGGCGAGGTAGCCGGGGGGAGGCGTGAGGATTCCGGCGGTTCCCGGAACGGTCTCGATCAACAGTGCGGCGATGGATGCGGCACCTTCCGCTTGGACGACACGTTCCAAGTGGTGCAGCGCTCGTGCGGTTTCTTCGGCGGGAGTGGTTGCCCAATATTCGGAACGGTACAGGTAGGGTCCGAACACGTGGTGGTGTCCGCGAGCGAACTCGTTGGGAATGCGACGCCAGTCACCGGTGGCGACGATGGCGGCGCCCGTGTTGCCGTGGTAAGAGCGATAGAACGAAATCACCTTGTCGCGGCCCGTGTGCAGCCGGGCCATGCGGATGGCGTTTTCGTTGGCGTCGGCGCCACCGTTAGTAAAGAAGACTTTGTTAAATCCGTTTGGTGCGTGGTCCAGGATTTTCTGGGCTGCGATAGCGCGAATGTTGTTCGCGTGTGCGGGGGCAACGGTCGTCAACACGTCGGCTTGTTGCTTGATGCCCTCGATTACGGCGGGGTGTTGGTGACCGATGTTGACGTTGACGAGCATGCTCGAGAAATCGAGGTAGGTGTTGCCCTCGTAGTCCCACACTGTGCTGCCCGAACCGCCGGCAATCACGAAGGGTGCGAGGCTTCCTTGGGCTGACCACGAGTGGAATACCGAAGCGGTGTCGGCGTCGCGTACAGCGGCATTGTTGGCGGGGTTGCGCAGTGAATCGTTCATGGTGTCCTTGTCGTCGTTGACTGGTTTGAGCCTACCAATTTCGGTGCCGCTCGGGTGGTGTGTCGTCGAGGCTCGGACTGGGGCGTGGCGGGAGTGCTACCGTGATGCTCACACCCTTGATTCTGTTGAAGGAACCCGTCGATGTCGAAGCGCCCCACAATTCACGATGTGGCCGAGCGCGCGGGTGTCTCGAAATCGCTGGTGGGCATGGTGTTTGCGTCGTCCGAGGGTGTCGGCGCTGTTCGCCGGGAACGCGTGTTACGTGCCGCCGCGGAATTGGGCTACACGCCGAACGCGTGGGCGCGTTCGTTGCGGTCGACTTCGTCCGGGTTCGTGGGCATCATTGTCGCCGATTTTCACAACCCGTTGTTCACGGAAATCGCTGATTCCGCACGCCAGTTGCTCGCGCAGCAGGGCGTGTTCAGTTTCGTCTCGGTGGCGTCAATTGTGGATGGCCCCGCGGGCCCGGTCCTCGATCCGGCGCCAATTCAACACTTGCTCGATTTGAAGCCCAGCAGCATTCTGATTGTTGGGGGACTGCCTGACCACGGGCCGTTCGCGTCGTTGCCCGAGGATTTCCCCGTGGTGATTGCTTTGTCGTCCGCAACCGATGCGCCCGATGCGGCGGTGGTGCGCAGCGACGATTCAGTTGCGATGAATTTGTTGTGCACGCATCTGCGGGGACTCGGACATCGGCACATAGCCTATGTGGGTCCGGCAGGTCGGCTTGTATCGGATCGTCGCCGGGATGCATTTGTGGCTCAAGCGCGGGGAATGGGCTTGGACTTTGTGACGGTGTCAACCGGTGGCAGCACTGATGAACGTGGTGGTGACGAGGCTGCGACCGCCGTTTTGACGGCGGACTCGTCGATTACCGCCATTGTGTGTTTCAATGACAATGTTGCGTTCGGTGTGCAGGATGCTGTGACACGAGCCACTCAGGCGGGGCATGTGCCTGTAGCGGTCACGGGGTATGACAACACGTACATCGCGCAGCTGGAGAGAATTTCTCTGACATCAATCGAACAGGAAACGTCGGAAATCGTGCGCGTGGCCTGTGGTTTGCTGGCGAATCGCGACGAATGGCGAGAGCATCGGGGCACCGAGACCTTGGTGGACCCGGGTTTGGTCATCCGTTCGTCGACCACGGGCACCCCTTCGTAATTTAGGGGTGTTGCGTCGGGGTTTTTGGTGGTACTGTTTCCACAACTTGGAACGTTCCATTTTTCGCACACAGGGGAAGACAATGACGTCACACAACATGCTGATCAACGGCAGCTGGGTTCCCGCATCGGACTCAGCCGTGGATGAAATCCGTTCCCCGTATTCGTCAGAATTGGTGGGGACCGTACCCCGGGCGACGCTCGAAGACGTGAACACGGCTATCGCTGCGGCCCACGAGGGCTTCCGCGTCTGGAGTCGCACGCCCGCCCACCAGCGGGTTGCAATCCTCAACGCAGCAGCAGCCCTAGCAGATCAACGCGCCCCAGAAATCGCTCGAATCATCGCCGCAGAAAATGGCAAATCGCTGATCGAAGCCCAAGGCGAAGCGGGACGATCAGGCGACATCATTCGGTTGTCTGCATTCGAAGGCTCGCAGTTGTATGGTGACACCCTTCCGCTTGACGCAAACCGTGGAACTGGGTTCGACAAGATCGGTTTCACAATTCGTCAACCCGTCGGTGTGGTCGTCGCCATTTCACCGTTCAACTATCCTGCCCTCCTCGTTTTGCACAAGATTGCGCCGGC